>CALKYB010000124.1 GCA_938003565.1 uncultured bacterium | reverse complement strand
TACCATAAAAATTATCTGTCTCAACTGGAACTCTTAACCATCTATTTTTTCCAGATGGAGGCTTTTCAGAACTCCAAGTCCCCATCGATGCCGTTCCCAGAGTAGCACGTTGACTTTTATCTCTTTGCTCAATAGGATCGCTAACCACTCCATGGTTTCCAAAAGACTCTTTAGTTGTAAAAGAATACCAGTCTGAAACAAGATTCTTACTCCCTACATCCAGGCCTGAAAAAAGAACTCTATAATAATACAGAGTCTCTGGCTCCAAATTGTGCAATTTTTGCTCATGCGTTTTATGAATAAAAGAACTCTCCTTAACGCCCAACTTAGTGTTAGATTTACTAGTGCCATATTCCAACTGCGCCTGCGCAACATCTGAAAACGCAAAGCTAATTCTAGCATCTCTCATATCAGCTACATGAGAAGGAGCCCCTAAAAGCTCAACCTGCTGTATAGGCATAGTTGTTGAAGTATTCCGAACCAAAGTTGTGGTAGTGGCCACTACGCCGTTAGTGCGAAACGTACCAACGCTTGACGAGGCCTTTTTTCGTCCGTCTCTAGCCTCTACCTTTAAATGATAGGTTGTGTTTGGTTCCAAATTACTTAGAGTCTGATTGAAATTGGTTCTTTTAAAAAAACCAGAATAAGGTCCCACCCTGCCAAACTGTGGGGTTTTTCCAAAGAATATTCTCCCCGAAGCTCTTTGACTAAAAGTCGCTGAAATTTTAGCACTGGAGCCAGTCAAATTACTTACGCTAACGTTTCCGACATTAAAGACTGGAACCTTTCCAGACCCAGTGCTCTTAGTCCGACGAGTTCTACAAGGCCTATTGCCATTTAGACCATACCCGTCTCCGTCAGGGTCAATACACTCGGCCCGAGATGAGTTGGGAAATGAAATTGAGAGAACTAAAAATAGAATAAAAGTCTGAAACACTTTCGACATCGCAAAACTCACTCATGAAAGGACAAAACCTAATAGACTCAAGTATCTACTATAGACACCGACGACCTATAGATATCGACACATCCCACAGTAAAGCTTTAGCCAAATTTCACCGTTTTCTGCTTAAATTTAGAGAATAAAAGCCTTGCCAGGCGCTTTAAACTAGAGGAGGCCTAAAAGAGGGTCTTTTAAACTCTGTTAGGAAGCTTTGGTCCCTATCTCATTAGATTAATGGGACGAAGCCCTTAGACCACATTTTTAACCGATAGCGTTGAGCACTCTAGACCGCTGCTATTTTCATAAAAATGGCTCACTTTGTTGTAAAAAATATACTTCAGACATAATTTACAATCTCAAACCCGGATTTAGGATTCACAATGAAAAATTCACTAAAGAACGAAAAACCAAATCAGGACTCAAAAGAATCACTCTCTCTCGAATCCATTCGCGAAGCTACCACAGTTTTAAAAAACCTAGTCAAGGATACTGACAAACTAGCTTTGCTCACTAAGGATGAACGCAAAGACCTTCTCATTGCCGCCGGACAACTCTCTCGTCCTGACAAATTTGAAAAGCAAAAGAGAGGAAAAAAAATTCGTTTAGAGAAAAAGAAAATTCTTGCTCGCCACGATCGAGCTATTCGGGCAAAAACTGGAATACGAACTGCTCGCACTAGCGATGTCTTTTCAGCTCCCTTGCAAATTTACTCATCACAACAAGTTGATTCCTCACCTGGTGAGTTAAAGTCGCCAAGAGCTTGTTATGTCTGCAATGAAAGTTTCAAAATAGTGCATCACTTCTACGACACAATGTGTATGGATTGTGCGAACTTTAATTACCAGAAGAGACATCAAACTGCTAACCTCACAAATCAAGTTGCTTTAATTACAGGCTCCAGATTAAAAATTGGATATCACGCCACCCTCATGATGCTTCGCGGTGGAGCAACTGTTATTGCCACCACTCGTTTTCCAAAAGACTCAGCTATTAGGTACTCAAAGGAGGTGGATTTTAAGGACTGGGGGCACCGCTTACATATCTACGGCCTTGATCTTCGACATACACCAAGCGTTGAAATCTTCGCCCGCTATATTGAACAAAAATACGACCGACTTGACTTGTTGTTAAACAATGCGGCTCAAACAGTTAGAAGACCACCCGGATTTTATCAACACTTAATCAAAAACGAGAACAAATCACTTTCCTGCTTTAGTGGCGATCAGCAAATGATCTTAAACGATCATGAAACATGCCTAGCTCAGCTAAAACTCAGTGGAAATCGTAATGGAAAATGGGATACAAGTGTCCCAGTTGTCTGGCATGGGGATAACCCAGGAGTGGGGTTAAGATCCTCAGCTCAACTCTCACAAGTTCCCTACTCTCACGATAATCTTTTGGAGGTAAAACAAATTTTTCCAGATGGAAAACTAGATGCTGATCTACAGCAAGTAGACTTGAGAACCACCAATAGCTGGCGCTTAAAAATTGGAGAAATCAACACATCCGAAATGATTGAAGTACAACTGGTCAATGCTATCGCCCCCTTCGTATTGTGCAACATGCTCACTCCAATGATGAAACGAGAGAACACCGGACAAAAACACATTGTCAATGTAACAGCTATGGAAGGTAAGTTTATGCGCTTTAAAAAAGCTGCGCGTCACCCTCACACTAACATGGCGAAAGCAGCGATTAACATGCTTACTAACACAACCTCCGGGGAGCTATCTGAACACGGTATTTTTGTGAATGCTGTAGATACAGGGTGGGTAACGGATGAAGATCCTGCTCAGCTCGCCAAATTCAAAACTGACATTCACGACTTCCAACCACCGCTAGATATTGTCGATGGTGCGGCAAGAATTTGTGACCCGTTTTTCGACGGCATTAATACCGGTCAACATTGGTGTGGGAAGTTCTTAAAGGACTATAAACCGATAGATTGGTAACGAGCCCTCAGATGCTGGTAGCAAGTAGTTATCGGACAACGAGTAAGGTGAGAAGCATCTCGCTTAGGTAACAAAATTTATGGAGCAACAATATCAATAATTTCATAGCTGCTAAACTGCACAGGTCCACTCTCACCCATGGAACTTCCAGTTTGAAGGACTAACTTAATCTGCTGACCAGATTTAACTTTTTTATACTTACTTGAAGATTTCCAGGTTACTTCAATCTCTTTAGTTAAAATAGAAAAACCCTTTCTTGGTCCGAAATCCACGCCCAAACAAATTTGACCTTTAAGACCAATTGAAACAATAATTTTTCCAGAAGATTTTAGAGTAGGTTGAACTTTAACTTTGTCAACTGTTGCCTCGAAGTCGCATTCAGAAATTGCTGAAGCCAGGGCCAGATTTGGCAACAAACATACACAAAAAATTAAAGAGCTCAGGTATAAGACAAAAATCCTACACTCAAGCTCTTTAACTAAACGAAACATGAATTTATATGGAAGATTCTCACTGGGACAATAGAAATGTCGCAAAGCAAGCTACTTATCAATATTTGCTCCGACTACTGCGGCCATTTGCATCATATCAATTGTTTCGCCCTCTTTAAGGTTTGTAAGGTCTGTCAACTTTCCAGACTTACTTGTAGACTTTGTATTTTTAAAAATCGGCAACAATTTTGCGTCAGCAACAATGTACTTGCCCGCATTCTCAGGCTTACCATTTTCGCTTTTAGTTTGAAGTTTATTCGCCTTAATATAATCCCAAAGCTTCTTTGTAATTTCAGTGCGAGGCAATTCAGTAGCACCTAACATCTCAGCTAATTCAGGCTTTAATTTAACAGGTTTACTTAGTCCTTTTGCTTCGGCCATTATTTTGATCCTTTCGCGATAGGGTTAGGCAATGTGGATATCCCAATCCCTTTAGTTTAACGTGTTGAAACATTATTCAACTCCACTGTTCGTATCATTATGAGGTCAGAGTAGGCAAGCAACAACTTAGACTTAGAGCCCTAGACCTAGAGCTTAGCTCAAAATCAAGCCGCCTAGAGATCCAAACAGATAAATCTAAACCTATAGATTGGACTACGACTTCCTACATCAAAAGCACCAGAATTAAACTGGGGAAACTAAGAGCCTTCTGCCTAAGCTGTATTTATCCGGCAAAAGACTTACTAATTAATTGTAAAATTACCCCAAAGTCATCTAACAGGCCGGGAGAAAAATCTCTTGGCGGACAAGATAGAATACTCTATGAGTACTGAGTAGGAACTTTTTAAAGGAAACAAATGAAATTACTCAGCTTACTACTTTTAGTTTTACTATCTGCTTGCGGTGAAGATATATCCTTGGATGACTTAGCCGATTCCGACTCACCCGATAACATCTTACGTAGAGTTATCCAAGAGGAGCCGCCAGTAGCGGAAGATCCTACAGCACCAGAAACAACTGGTAGTGAGGCACCAACAAGTAACTTTATTACAGGTAGAATTTACATGCCTGATCAAGCATCAGGTTTTAAGTGTCAGTCGGCAGAAACTAGAGGTGGACAAACTGTATGTCTCCTACCTCATCAATACACATTACCGCCCTACTATACTAAAACTGACCACCATGGCAGTAGATTTAGTTGCAATGTAAACGGTGATACTTTTCAGCGTTTTGTTCTTGATGCAGCTGGAACCGAGTATCCGATGTTCATCGAAAAGAACAATCCATACGGCGCGCAGTCTGGTCCCTCAGATTATTTTTGTGCAAATTACGTTGGAACAGGTTCTGGCAATATTGGACGGACTCACATTAGACTAACAAAGCAGTGGCGAGATTTTGATGGACAAAGTGTCTCAATTAAAGTCTGCGATGCTAATTTGTGTGATACTTTAATACTCCGCTAGCACTAGACATCGCATAGACACTAAACATAGGTAGAGCCTCAGTGCCCTACAATGTTTAGTGTCTTCAGAAGCCTCAGTCTATATTCTGATAAGTAGCGACAAGCAGTAGTTTACGGG
>CALKYB010000123.1 GCA_938003565.1 uncultured bacterium | reverse complement strand
TTAAAATCCAGGGGAGAGTTTCAGCAGTTAGAGCTAATGTTGAGGTCCTTGGGACCATGGCAGGCATGTTTGCAACGCAGCAGTGTATCACCTCATGTTCAACATAGCTTGGATTTTCTATCGAAGTTGGACGGCTAGTTTCAGCAAAACCCCCCTGGTCAATGCAAATGTCAATCATCACTGACCCAGGTCGCATGCTTTTGATATGTGATTCTTTAAGTATTTTTGGAGCTTTTGCTCCTGGAATTAGTACAGCTCCAATTAATAAATCTGCAGTTTTGCACAATTCGTCAATAATCTGAGGTGAAGAAAGGGAGGTTTCAACTCCTGGATTGTCTTTAGAAAATGTCGCTAGTTTTTTCTCATTAATGTCGAGAATTGTTGTCTTTGCACCCATGCCACACGCAACACTTGCTGCTGCTTGTCCTGCGTTGCCGCAGCCTACAACTACAACTTTAGCCGCTGGCACGGTTGGGGTTCCGCCAAGTAAGATGCCTATGCCACCATTGGCGGCTTCCAAACATCGTGCTCCATTTTGAATTGAGAGTTTGCCAGCTATAACACTCATTGGCTCGAGTATTGGCAATCTGCCATCGTCTAGAGTCACTAAATCGTAATCAAGTCCCGTCACCCCTGATTCTAGCATTGCTTGGGTAAGTTCTAGATTTGCTGCTGGGTGAAGAAAGGAAAATACACTTAGTTCAGGCCTGAAGAACTGATACTCAGATGGGTGAGGCTCTTTAACTTTTACCAAGAGCTCGCAATCGGTCCAGATTTGGGAGCCAGAATCGAGCAAAGTCGCGCCGGAATTTTTGTAATCTGAGTCGGAGAAACCACTTAAGGCACCAGCTGACTTTTCAATGAGCAGACTATGTCCCTGGGCGACAATTTTTTTGGCACCTTCGGGGGTTACCCCAACTCGTCTTTCACCGGATTTTAGTTCTTTTGGAACGCCAATAATCATGGCTTTAATAGACAATAGTGCTGGGGATTTGTCACCTATATATTTTGCTGATCGCTCGTCTATTTTTCCAGCCAAGCCCCATAGCTTAGTTGCAAAAGGGGTCGGGAGATTGTAAAAACCGACATCATAAATCATTACAGTGTTACTTCATCCTCTTAAAGTTCAAAGAATATGGCTGCTAAAATAATTAACGGTAAAGAGCTTTCTAAAACTACACGCGCTGCGCTGAAGACTCGTGTTCAAGAGCTGGAACCTAAATTGGGCCGTGCGCCGAAATTAGCAGTGGTTTTAGTTGGGGAGGATCCAGCCTCTCAAGTTTATGTTGCCTCAAAGAGTAAGCTAGCTAAAAAGTGTGGGATTGAACCAGTTGATATTAAGCTTGACGCTGATGTTAGTGATGAAGAACTTCAAGAAAAGCTAACAGAACTCTCTTCTGATCCAACTGTGGATGGAATTCTTTTACAACTTCCGCTGCCTAAAGGTTTGGATGAGTATAGTGCTCTTCTAAAGATCTCACCTGACAAAGACGTTGACGGTTTGCATCATTCGAATCAGGGACTTCTAATGAGAGGAGCTCCAGCTCACAGACCCTGCACTCCCAAAGGCTGTATAGAGTTAGTGAAGGAAGGTCGAAAATTGTTGGGGTTGGACACAAACCTTTCTGGTTTGAGTGCTGTGGTGTTGGGTCGCTCGGTCTTGGTTGGCAAGCCAGTTGCCCTAATGCTTCTTGAAGAAAACTGTACGGTTACACTTTGTCATTCCCGCAGCAAAGATTTAGCAAAGATTTGTAGAGAAGCGGATGTTTTAGTTGCTGCAGTAGGCCGACCTGAAATGCTCGGGGGGGATTATATCAAACCTGGCTCAATAGTCATTGATGTTGGAATTAATCGCCTAGACGATGGTCGATTGGTTGGTGATGTTAATTTTTCTGAGGCTGCCGAGGTTGCAGCTGCAATTACACCTGTTCCCGGTGGAGTAGGTCCGATGACAATAGCGATGCTGCTAAGTAATACCGTTTCTGCCGCGGCTTCTAAGATTGACCAAACTTGAATTTTCACTCAAGAACTAAGATAGCTTAGTTTAGTAAAAGCAGTAACTTAGTTAGGTTGCCCACTTGGTCTTAAGGCGATGACTTTAGCTCGTCCCGTTGCTATAACTGCATCAAAATATTGGTCTCAAAACGTAGAAATTTGCCAAGACGAACCTTATGTTACGCAAAACAATTCTCCATCCTCTGCACAAGGAAGCCGGGGCAAAGCTAATGGACTTTGCAGGTTGGGAAGTGCCTGTGCAATTCACTAGTCTCTCTGAGGAACATAACCAGGTTCGTTCTGACATTGGAATCTTTGATGTAAGTCACATGGGTGAGTTGTTCTGTCGTGGTGAGAAAGCATTTGAGTTTTTGCAACGCGTCACTAGCAACGACTTATCGAAACTTAAAATTGGCAAAGCTAAATACTCTCTTCTTTTGAACGAAGAAGGTGGAGTTGTGGACGATTTGATAATTTACCGCCTTTCTGAGGATAGTTTTTTTATTTGCGCCAATGCCTCCAATGCTGAGAAGGATTTTACTTGGCTAAGTGCGCAGAACAGAGAAGGCGTTGAGTTGCTTAACCAAACGGAGTCTTTTGGACAAATTGCTATTCAAGGGCCCAACGCTGAGAAGATTTTAAGTCGGCATTATGAAGACTTCGACATCAGTGGGCTAGGCTTTTTTTCCTTTTTAGAAATTGGTGATGCCACGAACGGTGGCACTATAGTGGCTCGAACCGGTTACACCGGGGAAGATGGGTTTGAAGTTTTTCTACCCACCGAATCAACCCCTCAGCTTTGGAAGGAGTTGATTGGTCTAGGGGCTAAACCAATTGGATTTGGAGCTAGGGATACACTAAGACTTGAAGCTGCTTTACCCCTTCATGGCCATGAGTTGCGTGAGGATCTTCCAGCTAAGTCCTCAAACGTTTCCTGTGCTGTTAAGTTTAAAAAGAAAGACTTTGTTGGAAAAGAAGCCCTTGAGAGGATTCAGAAGTCGGGCATAGAGTTTACGTTGATTGGAGTTGAGGTTGAAGGTCGAGGCTTGGTGCGAGAAGGAATGGAGTTGTTTTTCAACGACGAAAAAGTGGGATGGGTGAGTAGTGGGACTCAAACTCCTACACTTGGGAAAGCCATCGGCCTTGGTTTTGTTAAGACAGAGCTTGCTATTTTTGGGCAAGAGCTTTTTGCGAATATTCGAAATAGGATGGTCCCTGTTCGGACCGTTGAGTTGCCTTTCTATCGAAGGGGCTAAGTAGTCTTTGGTAGCTTAGAAAAAGGAGAGATTGCAGGATGTGGTATACAAAAGAACATGAGTGGATCGCTAAAGTAGACGGTTCTTATAAGATGGGCATCACTGATTATGCTCAAAGTGAGCTGGGTGATGTTGTTTTTGTAGATTTTCCAGATGCTGGAGCTGAGTTCGCCCAAGGTGAGACTGCTCTAAACGTGGAATCAGTTAAGGCTGTTAGCGATGTATATCTGCCTATTGCAGGTAAGATTCTTGCAGTTAATGAAGCCTTGAATGACTCTCCTCAGTTGATCAATGAGTCCCCAGTTGCTGATGGATGGTTATTGGAGGTAGATGTTGCCGATGAGGCGCAGTTGGATACTCTAATGAATGAAGAAGACTATAAGAGTTATGTCTCAGAGTTGAGTAAATAGTTGATAGTGTAAGCAGTTGGACTAGAATGTTATGGGCTTCGCGAAAGTAGCAAGTGAGAAATTATTAAATCAAGCTGAAGGTATGAAAGTATCAGAAAACATGGAGCTTAAGAATTTTGCTGATCGCCATATTGGCCCTAGCTCTGATCAGATAGATGCAATGCTTAAGGTTGTTGATTGTGATTCCCTAGACTCGTTGGTTGAAAACACAGTTCCCTCTGACATTCTTGTTGAAGGACTCCTGGACCTAGATAAGGCTGGAAGTGAGGCGGAGGTAGTAGAGCGTCTTCGAGCCCTTGCCTCGCTGAACAAACCCGGAAAGTCCTACATTGGCATGGGTTATTATCCCGCCATTACTCCAGG
>CALKYB010000122.1 GCA_938003565.1 uncultured bacterium | reverse complement strand
AATTTTGAACTTCAATGAACTGGACATAATACAGACCAATTTACTATAAAATTAGCGCGTTTTCAAACGAGGCTCCTCGGGTAAGTATTTAATTTCACTAAACTAATTGTTAGTTTATCACCTCGATTACTGTCACTAGGGATAATGAAGCGGATCTAGAGAAGCTTAAAACTTTTCAAAAAGCACTGGATGTCCAGATCCAAACGATGAGGACTACGAAAATCAGGGTTACGATCGCAAGCGCATTTGGCTGGAATTGTTTTACAACATCTAGAATTATAGCCATTGAAGGAATATCTAAAATCTAAAACGATCATTTTATTACCTCTCTCAATTTCCACAATTCTCACATACGACTGCTCCATCTCCGGTCCACCGGGTTGGTAATAGTAGGCTATCGCACTTTTTCCTGAGACTGTCAGATCGTGCTTCGTGGGCACTAACGGGGTTTGCATTCCGTATTCTAAAAATCGCTCGTGGGTATATTTGTCTTTCTCAACAATGCCAATATTCAAACTAAGTGGAGACGGTCCCCCGAGAGGTACAAAGTCTTCACTCTCAGTTGTAGATCCATCCACAAGTAGAACTTCCGAATTCTTCTGCCGAAAGCTCATAAACTGCTTCCCAGCGGCAAGTGTCATACAATCGGGATAAGCAATTTCAAAGTTTTTACCTTTATCCTTAAAACGCTTTAAATCGCTCTTAGCTGTCCAGTGGCAACGTTTTCCTCCAGAAAGTTTATATATTTTATCTTCCAACAGCAGAGTTTCTTCCGAACAAATTCCAGGCTGCTCTGCCGAAACAGTGTTAAAGGCAATTACAAAAGACAATAATAAAATTTTAAATTGCGATAGATTCATACCAGTTTAGACTAACATCAGGGCTCTCCAGTTTAATCATACATTTTTAATGAGTGATAAGGCAGCTAAAGATCAAACACTAGGAGACAGAGCTCAAAGGTGATTTTGCCCTAGATTTAGAGCCTTGGACCCTTTCTTGCCTAAGGGTCATCCAAACTAAAGACAATTAGCTAGACACTAGATTTTCATATCTTAGATCTTACTCTTTGATATGATGTAGGGTCTAATTCTGGTTCTCGAGATGAGAAAAAAGAGCTAGAACTGGTTGTAAGATGTAGCCTTTCTCGAAAGAGAAAGTCGGAAAAACTAAAAGGTTAAAAACAATGCACGGTCTCGACAAGGACAATGAAAACAACCACTATGACATGATTGTCATTGGTAGTGGGCCATCCGGACAAAAAGCAGCAATTCAAGCTGCCAAGTTACGGAAGCGAGTTGCGATTGTTGAACAAAGTAAAGAAGTTGGTGGCGTCTGCTCCAACACCGGGACCATACCAAGTAAATCGTTTCGCGAAGCAGTGTTATACCTTTCAGGATTTAGAGAACGCTCAATCTATGGAAGCTCCTATCGAGTAAAGTCAAACATCACAATTAATGACCTCACTTATAGAATTGGAAGTATAGTTAGACATGAAAACGATGTCATTGAGCATCAACTAAGTCGTAACAGGGTGGAGATTATTAGAGGTAAAGCAAGCTTCATCGACCAAAACCAGATTCTCATAGAAAATCGGGATGGTGTAAGCACCAGAACGGCTGACAACTTTGTAATTGCTGTGGGAACAAAACCAAATCACCCACCTGGTTTTGATATTGATGGAGACAGAATTCTCGATTCAGACGATATTCTAACCGTTAGTCGACTCCCTAGAAACCTATGTATTGTAGGTGGTGGAATCATTGGAATTGAATACGCTTCAATGTTTGCAGTGCTTGGAATTAAAGTAACTTTGGTCGAAGCCAAAAAACAACTTCTAAATTTTGTAGATAGAGAAATTGTCGAATCACTCAAGTATCATTTAAGAAATCTCGGCATTACAATTCGTCTGGGTGAAGAAGTGCTTGAAGTTACCCGTCGAGAAGATGGCCAGGTAGTCACTGCTCTAAAAAGTGGGAAACAGATTGTTTCTGACACCGTTTTAGTTTCGGCTGGTCGACAAGGTGCTACAGACTCCCTTAATCTGGAAACCGTAAATATAGAAGTTAGTAAATTCGGAAAGCTAGATGTAAATGAAAATTTTCAAACATCAGTAGACAACATTTATGCAGTCGGTGATGTCATTGGCTTTCCAGCCCTAGCTAGTACAGGAAAGAGACAAGGACGACTCGCTACAAGTCATGCTTTTGGTGTTTCCTCAGACTTTAAAGAAATTCCTCTTCCCTGGGGGATCTATACAATCCCAGAGATTGCATTAGTAGGAGAGACAGAGGATTCACTTACCGAAAAACAAGTTCCCTATGAAACTGGAATAGCTCGATATAAAGAAATCGCCCGTGGCCACCTCATTGGCGACGAATTGGGGATGTTAAAAATTATTTTTCATCGAGAAACCCTACAGCTTCTTGGCGTCCATATTATCGGCGAAGGCGCTACTGAGATTATCCATCTTGGACAAGCGGTTCTTCATTTAGAAGGAGGGCTTGAATACCTCACAGAGGGAGTGTTTAATTATCCTACCCTGACTGAATGCTATAAAGTTGCGGCTCTTGATGGTCTGAATAAAATTAGAGCCTAGTAGCTTTATCAATAAAAATAAGTCCTAAAAACCGAGCTTGGGAATGTGGAAGATTCATTTGAAATAGACAAGACTCTACCCACAATTCTCATCGTGGAGGACGATCACGCCTTAAGTCGAAGTCTAGTTCGTAGGCTAAAGAATGTTGGCGCCCTTTTTAATTTCGTAACCTGCGATCACACTCAAAGAGCCCTTGAACTCACTACCCAATATTCTCCTGAAGTCTGTCTTGTAGATCTCTCGATCGAAACAGATATAGGCCCCCAAAGTGGACTTGATCTGATTAGCAATCTACTAAAAATTGATTCAACAATGAAGGTTGTCGTTCTTACAGGTCATAATTCATCAGAGTACGGAATGAAGGCAATTCATGCTGGAGCTTCAAGTTATAACGAAAAACCAGTAGATCCGAGCTACCTTTTAATTGTTCTACAAGATGCTGTAAAATTCTCCAAACTAAAACGAGATTTCAACAGCCTTTCCTTGAAAAAGGAAATTAGTCTTGGCTTATCCCTAAACAGCCCATCCTCAACAAGCCCTGCAATGATAAAGGTCTTAGAGAAGGCAGCGTTTGCGGCCTCCAACAATCAGCCTCTGCTCATTACAGGGGAGACAGGAACAGGTAAGGGTTTGCTTGCTCGAGCAATTCACAAAGCATATTGTAAAGGCTCTTTTGTTCGCTTTCAGCCTAACTATTCCGGCCAAGACCTCGTCAGTAGCCAGCTTTTCGGTCATGAAAAAGGCTCATTCACAGGGGCAACCGATGCTAGAGTAGGTCTTTTGGAAGCTGCTAACAATGGAACTCTGTTTATCGATGAGATCGATTGCCTCGACACTGAATCCCAAGTGATTCTTTTAGAAACTCTCCAAGAAAAAACCTTTCAGCGCGTCGGATCGCTAAAGGAGCTAACTTCAAACTTTAGACTGATTAGCGCAACGAATGCTGACCCGGAAAAACTTGTCTCAGAAAAAAATCTACGTTCTGACTTTTTTCATAGAATTGGACATCTCAAAATTAACATACCGGCACTACGAGAAAGAAAGGAGGATATACCAAGCCTTTCATCACATTTTCTTGAGAATCTAAGCAATCGTGAAAATCTTCAAGTTCATAGCTTGTCTGCCCCAGCTTTAGCCAAACTTAGTGCGCACAGTTGGCCAGGAAACGTTAGAGAGCTATTGGCAACTGTAGAGTCTGCTACTTGGCTTGCAAGCTATAATGACAGGTCTGTGGTCGAGGCGGACGACATCGATCTTGGAAATACAAAACAGAATACTTCTAGCTTTAAGCAGCAAGTAAAAGATTTTGAATTAAGCCTGGTGAAGTCCGCAATGGAGAGGAGTAAAAACAATCAGTCTCAAGCAGCTAAAGATCTTGGCCTCCACCGTACTGCTCTAAGGAGAATACTAGAGAGAGAATAAAGCAAACTAGCTCCTAAAATTCTTTATTTCTAACCTAATTCTTCTTTCCACCAAACCAAGATTTTTGAATAGTTTCGATTCTCTTATAGGACGCTTTAATCTCAGAAAGCTTCGCAGCCGCCTCTTCTGGGTCGTGCTCAGTAGTGTCAGGATGATATTCTTTTAAAAGGGTTCGATACCTATCTTTAATATCTTGAAAAACACAGCTGTCATCTAAATCAAAGACCGCTAAGAGTTTACTATACTCATCTTCTGCTGTTAATTCCTCCTTATAACCCGCGGCACCAGTAAACTTAGCTTTCAAACTTTCTCGTATTTCCTCTCGATCACGCTCAAACTTTGCTCCTTTCGAAAAACCTCCGGAAGTTGCAGTAAGTCTACTAGCTACCGAAGGTTTGATGGAATCTCCCCTACCAGACTCTTCAAGCTCAACCCTTACTTCCTCAGAAATTGGATTCTCCTCTTGGCGATCCTCATCTGGGCAATCCTCTTCTTCGTAATCCTCCATTTCGAAGCTAGGCTTAGGAAGAAATTCGCCTAGGAGTTTCTTTACAAACAAGTATGAAGCATAGAACCCTAAGAGCAATACCAGAAAAATTAATGTAAGTTGCTTACCGCGACCACCAGAATATCCTTTTCTGAAGAATAAAATCTTTCTTGATAAATCAATCTCATCGTTGGACTTCATTTCTTGAATTCGCCCGAGAACAAAATCACGCCCAATTTTCGGATCTGCCAACTCAACAATTTCTTTTCTCAGGAGTGTATTCTCCTCGTGAGGATCATCCCTAACCCCCAAAACCCTCTCATAATAAAGCCGAGCTTTTTTAATGTCATTGCGAACTAAGGAATCTCTGACTTTCTGTGAGTATATTTTTCCAAGTGGAGTGTTTAAGTCTGTATTTAGGGCCCGAGCCTCTTGCACCATTGCAAAAGTTCGCTCATCATCAAAAGGCCAGTCCCCTGAGCGCTCAGAGGTCGAATCAAGCACTCCAGCCATACCTTGAACCGAATTAAAAACCCCAACAGTCCAATCAGCTGTTTGAGCATAGTTTGGCACTCTAGAAAGCCATGATAGGGCGTAGGCAGAACGGCCGGACTCTTGAAGCCTAGTAATTAATTCCTGAATTGGAGAACCTATCGTGCTGTCTAATAATTTTACTTCCTTGGGATTTACAACTGAGGCAATAAAACTATCGAATTTTCCTAAATCTTCAGCCTCTAAGACATTATCAAAGTTTTTCTTTAACTGAATAAACCTAGAGATATTCTGCCTCTCTCTAGACTGTGGCTCTAAAACTTGATTGGCCAAAGCTTCTATCTGCAAAGCACTTTCTCGATCACCATTTGTTAGGAATTCAAAAGCAGCAGCATCTAAATTTCTCCCAAAAATAGACTCGAAGCCATAAATAGAGCTAAACGCAGAAGGATCAATTGAAGCAACAGGAACTCGACCTGTTTGAACCCCCTCAATAAGCCAAGAAGAAAACTCGTCCAAATCTATTGAACCATCGCTCAAAGCGGCCACTCTTTCCCCCAAAGACTCTTGAGCAACAGCGGGGCTAACGACGGAAAAATACGCAAGAAAAAGAACAAATATAGAAATATATCTACAGTATTTTTGGTGGTTCTTGTTGTAACCGACGTTCATTGAATATTTCTAGGTTATGGTTTTAGGCTAGCTCGACCAAACCGAACTCTATGCGCCAGTCAAACAACTCTAGGGCCGTAGTAGAACCTAACCCAAAATTGTAATTAGAAGTAGATAGTATTTTAGATAGCAATTATACGCTCAGAACCAGAAACCTGCCTAGCTCTAGAGAAAAGTGGGCTTTCTAAATAAAAGTAGGGTAATCCGTTTAGTTTTCTGTCAATCGAGACGACCAAAGACCGAAGAGTAAGGCGCACTCCTGCGCCTCGCAGCAATGAGATCTTTAGTCAACGAAGAGTGACTGCAAATTAAATGCTTACGCGCCTTTTTTGGCGACGATGCCGTATACTGGAATAGTCAATAACTTCTGCTGCGGGTCCGGATGGTCCGTTTCAACCGTAACCTTTCCATGCAAGACTCCTTCCACTCCAGGTTTGAGCTTAACAACAAGTGCTACAGAGTCTTTGAGTTTGTCAGCTTTTGATTCAACTAAAATACCCTTTGTATCGCTTTTCAAACTAAGAAGTTTCAGCTCCTTTCCGCTACCATTCTTTAAAATGATTTCTCGGGCTTCCTCTTCGACCAAAGGGGCTCTTAATAAACCAAAAGAAATATCAGCTGGCTTAGCGGTAATATCACCACTAATTCGGGCAAAAATTGGTAAATGAATAATTGGAGTTTCTGGACTATTAGTTTTAACTAAAATTTTATCCCTAAAAACTCCAAAGGGAATGTCATTACTGAGTTTTACATCAAAGCCTGTGTCGCTCAATTTGACCTTTACAAACTCTGAACGAGACACTACTTCTGTAATACTAATGTCATCAGAACTAAACCTCTGAAACTTAACTGACTTAACAAGATCTCCCCCTTTAGGAACATTACCAAAATATAGCCGTGCAGGTTTTACATCGACATCACGCTGAATGTTACCCTTTAGGGACAATGAAATAGGGCTATTTTTACTATCATTGGTATAAACTCTAACGGTTTTTACTTTATAACCGTGAAAACCAGAGGTATCAAAAACCACATTTAACTTCGATGAATTTTTGGATTCTATTGTCTTCGATTCAGGCTGAGCCACCGTACAACCACAGTCTGCTTGCACATCTAGAATTTGAAGTGGCTGCTGACCTTTGTTCTCCAGGGAGAAAGCCTGCGTTACTGAGGCTCCTTGCTTAACAGTTCCGAAATCAAAGGTTCTATCTTTAACAAAAATCCTAGGGCCGCTCTCCGTCTCGGCAAAGGCAGAGACTGTCCAAATTGAGAGAATAAGGGCAGATGATAAGAAACCATAAAAGTTACTACTTATTTTTCGTCCAGCAACAATCATAGCTCTCCGACCCTTACTTTGAGTTCAGATTTATTCTTCGAATCGAGTTTTTCTTCCTCAGCGGCAGCACTCAACTCCTTCTCTTTCATCTCTTCGAGCATTTTTGTGTGAACTCGACCAGCTTGGAAATCTTCATTCATTAAAACTTTACGGTGAAGGTCCATATTAGTTTTAATACCACCGATAATGTACTCATCCAAGGCAACTAAAAGCTTCACGATCGCTTCCTCGCGGTTTTGGCCACGAACAATCAATTTTGCCACTAAGGAGTCATAATATGGTGGCACCTTGTAACGATCATAGATCGCTGAATCTAGTCTAACTCCAGGACCACCCGGAGGATGATAACCCACTATTTCTCCAGGCGACGGCAACATCGTGACAGAATCTTCTGCATTAATTCTTGCTTCAATAGAATGTCCGATAAGCTTAATGTCGCTTTGCTTTAGTGATAGTTCTCGTCCAGAGGCAACCCAAATCTGTTCTTTAACTATGTCAATTCCTGTTACAACTTCCGTTACTGGGTGCTCTACTTGAAGTCGGGTGTTCATTTCGATGAAATAAAACTTCTCTGTAGCGACATCAACCAAAAACTCAATCGTTCCGGCACTTGAGTAGGAAATTGAACTAGCCAGCCGAAGAGCTGCTTTATACATTCCCTCTTTAGTTTCTTCCTTTAAGAATGAGGCGGGAGATTCTTCGATTAATTTCTGATAACGGCGTTGCACCGAACAGTCCCGCTCTCCTAGATGCACCAAATTGCCATGCTTATCGCCAATAATTTGAACTTCTACATGGCGAGCTTTCGGCACATACTTCTCTAAATAAAGATAGGGATCATTAAAAGCAGCTTCAACTTCTCGCATTGCTTGATTAAAAGTCGCTACGAACTTGTCAGCCGACTCGACAATCTTCATTCCTCGACCACCACCGCCAGAACGAGCCTTAATCAGAACAGGAAAACCTATCGCCTCCGCCTCGACCAACATCGCTTCAGGATCAACTCCAGCATTAACAGTGCCAGGAATTGTAGGGACATCCTCCCTCATAGCTATCTTTCGAGCCTGCTCCTTATCGCCCATCGACTGCATATTCTCCTTCGAAGGACCAATGAAAGTAATCCCACACTGAGCGCAAATATCAGCGAAGGACGAATTCTCACTAAGAAACCCATAACCAGGATGAATAGCTTCAGCTCCAGTAACAACAGCAGCAGAAATCAATGCATTAATGTTTAAATAAGAGTCAGTGGCAGCAGCAGGCCCAATACAAATACTTTCATGAGCAAGTTTCGCATGTAGCGCATCTGCATCTGCTTTTGAGTAAACAGATACGGTCCTAATGCCTAGTTCATGACAAGCACGCAACAAACGAATTGCTATCTCACCACGATTAGCAATTAAAACTTTCTTAAAAGGAGGTTTACTCATCTAGAAAACTCTTTAAGTAGGGACTTATGAAAAACTCCGTCAAGGCTGAACTAAGGCTCAATTCTAAAAAGAGTCTCTTCATACTCCGCCATTTGACCATCTTCAACGCAGACCTCAACAACTCGCCCGCTGTGCTCAGCTTCGATTTCATTCATAATCTTCATGGCTTCAATGATACAAACGACCTGCCCCTTCTTTACCGTATCTCCCACACCAATATAGGATTCAGCATCCGGAGTTGGTCGGGTATAAAAAGTTCCAACCATAGGAGACTTTATTTCTAAATAATTCTTAGCGACCTCAGGAGTAGGCTCAGGAGCTGGAGCAACCGCTGATGGTGGAGCTGCTGCGGTATTTTCCTGCGGAGTTGGGGGCATAGGCGCTGCCACCTGAGTTACAGGTGCTACTTGAGGAATAGTCTGATGCACAGCTACAGGAGAAACCTGGGGAAGTCCTACCCCTCGCTCTCCCTCGCGTTTCAGTGAGATCTTCTCCCCTGAGCGCTCAAGCTTGAAGTCCACTACCTCATTTTCCTTGAGAAGCTTTAGCAGCTCGCTTATTTCTTCAATATCAAAAGCGTTTGCTTTTTCATCTTCCGATTTTTTTTCAGTCTTTTTTGTCGCCATTTCAAATATATAAAGTAAGATTTACCTACTGGATTCTCTCTAGATAATCCCCACTTCGGGTATCAACCCGAACCTTATCTCCCTCATTAATGAACAAAGGTACTTGAACTACAGCACCCGTTTCTAAAGTCGCCGGTTTACTTGCTCCAGAAACAGTGTCTCCTTTTAAACCCGGGTCACACTTACTGACCAGTAACTCCACAGAAGCAGGTAAGCTTACAGAAACCGGCTCACCATTAAAAACTAAAACTCTAACTTCCATATTTTCCTGAAGAAAGTCTTTGGAAGTAGCAAGAACTTTTTCTTCAATTGCTATCTGTTCGTAAGACTCAAGGTTCATAAAATGAAATGAACCATCAGAATACAAATACTGCATATTAATTTCAGAAATATCCGGCTTGCCAACTTTCTCTCCTGCACGAAAAGTCTTCTCGAGAATTGACTGGTTCAACAAGTTCCTGATCTTTGTACGAACAAAGGCAGGCCCCTTGCCAGGCTTTACATGTTGAAAATAAGTAATCTCATACGGGACATTGTCGATGAGAAGTTTAAGACCGTTTCTAAAGTCACTTGTAGAATACATAGCTATCAAATGGATGCATGAATAGAGTTGACCGAACGAGCAGTTCTAACAAACTATGGGAGGAATATACAAAAAATAGTTGAATTTAAACACTCAATGACAGATCATAGCACACTTATTTAGTGAGAATACTAGCGCCTTTTTCTTTGACTCTTTTTCCTACGACGCTTCGCTGCATTCTTAGCCACCGGACCAGAAACCTCTTCACCACTTTCTTCACCAACAAAAGCTTGTGATGAGGGTAGATCACTACCCTCCTTTTCCGAGGAAGCTCTGAGCCGACGCTGTGCCCGATTCAATCCGCCAGAGTCCCCTGAATCACCTGCAG
>CALKYB010000121.1 GCA_938003565.1 uncultured bacterium | reverse complement strand
TCTTGTTGGCTATCTTATGCTTTTGCGGAAAGTATAAAATACTAGAATCATTACTTAAGGTTGGCTCATCTTTGGGTATAGCCGATTTGTCTTTTTCAGGACTGTTTAGATCTAATCCCATTCTTACAAGCCAATTTTTACAACACACAATACTATTCTTCAGTTAGGTTATGCTGCCAAAAGGGCAATTCGTGTTGTTGGAAACAACAAATTATTATCTACTACCGAAATCGCAAGGGTAAGCGCCTGAAACTACTAGGCCAAAATTTTAACTCCTTAAGTCCCTACCCCTTGGATAAATCCTAAAATTTATCCAACTTCTGCAACCGCTACCCCACACCATCAAACAATAAGGGTGAGAGAGAAAAACTTCTAACCGAATAAACCCCTATGCCTCAATTCTGGTCACAACCTCTTAGAATTGAAACGCCTGAAAAAGGCTTTCATATCACAAACCGCACGGTCAACTCCGCTCCGTGGTTTGTAAATAACTCTAGAGCATACATGCTTTCCTGGCCAAGTACGTCAACAAAAATGGTTATTATCTTAACTAACTTCAAAGACTTAATTCACTTTAAACAATTTAAAACTACTTAATTAACCTTAACTATATAGGCCCTGAGGAGTGGATCTTTATCTACACTTACAGAACAAACAAAGATCCTCGAAATAATTTTTGAAGCAGAAATTAAAGAACTTCCGATGGGAGTGTGTAAAGAAACGTTCTAAATTCACAATAGGTTCTAATGAAAAGGTTATTTGCTCTTCCACTCGCTCTTTTCCTAGTTCAAACCCATGCATTCGCTGCACCTTGTACAGACTCTGATGGAGATGGCTGGGGTTGGGATGGCGCATCAAGCTGTAAGATGGACTATTTTGATTCATTGCCAGAAGGTGAGTGTTTAGACGCTGAGGGTGATGGTTGGGGCTGGAATGGTAAGTATTCTTGTTTGCCAGAGCCACAATCCGACAAGGTGACTGTTCCAACCACAACAACCACTTCAACTACAACAATCTCTTCGACTACAAGCTCGACAACCACTACTCAACCACCAGTTGGTCCAGGGCCAGTTGGTGCTGATCTGAGTTCTCTGGATAGTCGAGTCAAAAGCCTATTAAACAATGGCTACAGAATTGGATTTGGTAGAAATGCGACCGGCGGGACAAGAAGACTTGTTACAGTTACTAACACAAGAGGTGACAATTCACCGGGCTCAATAAGAAGGGTAGTCGCAAATGCTCAGAGTGGTGACTTGATCACATTTGATCGATCTCTTTCTGGTCGAACAATAAACCTAGACGGAGCAATAAATATCAGGCAGTCGAATATAACAATTGATGGAAGAATTCAGGGAGGGGGTCATGTAACTTTTGCCAGTCAAAGTATTCCGGTTCAACTTTCAATCAACGCTAGCAACATTATCGTCCATTTCCTTGAGTTCAATATTCTAGATGACGTTCGCCCATCTGTAATGCTTAGAACTGGTGAGAATATCTGGGTTGATGGAGTAACAATCAGAAATGCAGGGGACGATGCTCTGGGAATTGGCTTTCCTCCGGGCGGAGACAATAGCGCTTCGAAAATTACGGTAACCCGGTATCATTCAATCAACAACGCCAAGGGGCTGCTTATTAATACTGATGGGTGGACCTGTCTAGGGGTGAATGACCCTGCAACTGGAAAACTGTTGACTCAATCCTACACGGACCAAAGACGTGCCGAGGTGACAGTTGCCTATGCCCACCTTGATGAAAATAGCGATAGAAATCTCAGAAACAGTGGTGGTTATATGCACGCGTTCAATATCTTTGCTGACAATGTAAAACTGGGCATGCAGGTTGCCCAAGGTGGGGAAACCATATTGGAAAGTGGCTACTATGATATGCCCAATCCCCACAAGGATAACTCAAGACTAACATTCACAGCTGGCAATGGTGGTGCAACTCAACATATAATAGATAACGGCGAAGCTACTCACCTCGGTGGCCCTGCAATAAATCAGAACACTGGTATACCGTCCTGCCCTTCCACATCGTACCTTTTTATGGACGACGTTGAAGCAACAGGTCAGGGCTCCGATCTGAGTAACTATATTTCCGAGAGATCTCCGAGTCAGATCCATGTTGATAGAGATAACTTTGGGAATTCCCGGGTTCGCCCATTCGATATTCCTTATCTGTATAAGCTTCTAGGATCTGAAGATATTCCAAGAAGCCTTAAGAATAAGGTGTGAATTAATTCTCCAGTTTACAACTAGGACTTTTCCGTCGCCAAATTACCTCCATATGGGGCAGAATATTTCTGCTCCATAGGCATTAACTAATACTGCCCTGAGGTGTAATCCAAGCTTAAACAAAGGAAGAACTGCAAACTGGATTCCAGAATTATAGTGCCAGTTTTGATAATAGCGTTATGTTTGATTCTGGCAATAAAATTTCTAGACGAGCAGGGGCTTAAAACTCTTAATGATATTCAAAAATCTAAACTAAACAATATAGGCCCTGAGGAGTAATTTCAAAAAATCTGTAAGGGACTTACTTCCTCAAATCTACCTGAGACCAGAATCTTTAAACCTTCCTGAAATTCTCCCCACCCCGCTGAAACAACCATAGAGATTCTGCGATAACATATGTAGGACGCTCGAGATCCTTCAAAATCACAATATAAATTAACGCGAAAAGGCCCTGAGGCCTAATTAGGGTACAATTCCTCTAAGCCGCTTCCGTCCCTTCAATTTTAGGTGAGAGTTGCAACTGTAATCCAAGCGCATCAATAATTGCTGAAATGCTCGAAAATGTCGGATTACCTTCACCTGAAAGCATGCGATATAGCGCTTCTCTAGTGAGATCTGTCTCAGCAGCGAGTTGAGTCATTCCTCCTCGAGCTTTAGCCACATCACGAAGCGCCACTAGAAATACTTCTGGCCCTTCCTCTAGACAACTTGACAGATACTCAACCGCTTCTTCAGGATCGGCTAACTGTTCAACAATAAAATCTTCGTAATTACGTGTCATAACTTACCTTCCTTATAATCTCTCCAATATTGTTTAGCTACAGCGATATCATTCTCTTGGGACTTCTTATTTCCGCCACAAAGAAGAATAACTAGAGTATCTCCATCTCTACCAAAATATACTCGATAACCTGGGCCAAAGTTTATCCTTAACTCAACAACTCCCTCTCCAACAGATTTTGAATCACCAAAATTTCCAGCACGAGCCCGGGCAATTCTTACACGAACTTTTCGCTTCGCTTGTTGGTCCTGTAGACCATTAAACCAATCCTCAAAAGGGTGGGTTCCATCCGAAGTAGAATAGATTTTTACTGTTTGAGGCATAGCTTCCATCTAGCAGCATTGTAACTTATAAGTTACAATATGTCAAGGGAAGATTCCTACTGTTTGAGGACTAGATGTCTAAAGGCGATGGATCTTAGATTTAGTTTTGCCGATTTCGGCCCATAAGAGGCGATTATCAGGCATTTGACCTAAGTATCTGAGATAACTACACTAGATTTCTACGCGACTTCGGGATCGGCAGTCATGCCAAAAATCAAGCCTTCAAGCTAAGAAAGTCCACCCCCAATATTATTCAGGTCATTACAACTAGTATTAACCTTCCAGTGTTAACCTCGCCGATAGAAGAATAAAAATATCAAGCAGTCATTCGCGGTCATATTCAAAGAAACGCCGCATGTATCTATATTCGGCTTTCAAAAAAAATGCTGTGCCTCATACACTGAGACGCGATGATAAAATTACTCCTATCTCCGCATGCCTATACCCCGGGGTCACAGCAAAACCTCTAGTAGATAATCTTTCTCCTCTCTAGGCAGCTACAGAACCATGTCCTGGTTCATACAACTCTCCTTTTCTAATAGCAGCTCGAATACGACCAATTAGCTTACGCGCTATCGCCACTATTGCTCGTTTCCTGCCTGCTCTTTTGGATATTCTTTGAAAATCTGCTGCTAACTTTTCATCTTTTCTTAATGCTACCCAAGCGCATTCTGTTAGAATTCTTCGAACTCTGATATTTCCTTGTCGTGAAATATGTCCAAGTCTTCTATGCTCACCAGAGGAATACTCTGCCGGAGTTAATCCGGTATAGCTAAACAACGCTCTTTCGTTCTTGAACTGACTCATATCTCCTAACTCATTCGCTAGAGTTCTTGCGGCTATTGGACCTATACCACTTGCGGAACGATAAACTTTTTCCAAAGGACAGTCTTTTGCCTGGTGCCACATTTCTTTCTCTATTTTTTTGATTTGCTCAGTTATGGAATTCCAGATTGAAAGATAACTCTCAACCACCAGACGGAGCTCTACAGGAAGATTTGCTTCTTCGAGTACCTTCATCACGTATTTTTCAGTCAATACCGTCTTATGCTCTAGGGGAATTATGTGATACTGGTGAAGCTTAAATCTAATTTGATTTCTAATTCTAGTTTTCTCTTTCACTAATTGCTCACGACTTCTTGTTAGTAAGCGACTAGATTCTTCGGATTCACTCGGGATTCTAATACCAGATAAACTTCCGTTTGCGAGTTGAGTAGCTTGTTTCAGAGAATCTCTTTTATCTGTTTTTACTCGGTCGCGAGCATTCACTGCTATGGAACCGGGATTCACCACTATGTTATTAACTCCATGCTTCTCCAAATAACGGTGAAGAGTGAAGCAGGAAAATCCTGCTTCATATACGCTGTATATTTCTGCTCCTAGAAAATGTTTTCTTAGAAATATTAACAACTTTTCTGGATTTGCTTCTATTTGGCACCTCTTTACTAACTCTCCATCACATTTACAGCTTAGCCAGTAGGTTCGACGATGAACGTCAATTCCGACA
>CALKYB010000120.1 GCA_938003565.1 uncultured bacterium | reverse complement strand
AGAAAGTGGATAGAAGATAACGCGATGTCTCAGTGGAGTCGAACTGAACGCTATGATGGTTCTGTTTTTGCAGAGTTGGAAGGGATTCGAGTTGCAGCAAATATTAGTGTTAGCGATATAGTTGTTCTAAATAACTATACTGACTTTAGGGATCTTCCTTTGCCTGAGGAGGGTTGCTCTACTGTTACGGTAAATCGTGGAAAGACTATTTCTGGCTTCACCTGGGATATGCATGGCTCTGCCGCAGATTATGTGGCTCTGATTGAATTACCCGAGGATAGTGGCAGACCCGGGGCTAGGGTCTTGAGTGTAGTAGGATGTTGCGGAATGGCAGGAGTTAACACCGAGGGTGCAGTTGTCTCCATCAACAATCTCAATACAAATAATGCGCAGGCTGCACCTATGTGGCCTGTAGTGGTGCGAAGCCTCCTGACTCAATCAAGTTTGTCAGAAATGAAATCCAGACTCTCCAATACTGATGTCGGTGGAGGACGAAGCTACCTTTTGGCCGATCCTGATTGTGGAGAAATTATAGAAGTCTCTCCAAGCTGTCAGGTTCAAGTTGGGACTCTCGAGAACATGAATGAAGTATTTCATGCGAATCATTGTTTGAGCGATGAGATGATAGCCATTGAAGACAAAAAGTCTCTGAGTTCAACTACTCATTCTCGATATGGTTTGCTTGAGAAGAACGTTTCAAAAATCCAGAGTCTCTCCGATATGAAAGACTTGCTAGAGAGCCACGAAGGGGAGCCAAAATCCATATGTTCACATTATCAAAGTAACAGTCAGGATCCCTCTCAAACTTGTGCAGCAGCAGCTATCGACTTCAATTCTAATAAGGCTGTTTTCTGGAGGGGCTGTTCCAAAGGTAGTCGTGCGGTGGTGACCCATGAAATATCTCCATTGGAGCCAGTGGATGGCTAGAGAGCATTATTTTCATACCTGGGCATCTCAAAAGGAAGCTAGCTCGGTTGAGGTAGTTTCAGCTCAAGGTTTTAAGTTTGTTCTTCAAAATGGAGAGGAGATAATCGACGGCCTTTCTACTGCTTTTAATACTAATTTCGGATATTCAGAAGAGAGGATTAAGCGCCCAGTGGTTGAGGCTACAAATCAGTTTCCAGCAGCCTTGTCTAAATGGAACTATCCCCAACGAGAAGAACAAAGCAAGCGTTTAAAAACTCTTTTGGGAGAAAAGAAGGGAAAAATATTCTATACGGTTTCAGGTTCAGAGTCCGTTGAGAATGCTCTAAAGATTGTACGAGATTTTACCGGTCGAAAACTTATTTTGGCCAGAGAGTGCTCTTATCATGGAGCAACCCTTGGAGCACTTTCAGTTTCAGGAGATTGGAGAAATAAGGCTAATCTAACGGTTAACGAATGGACTCTCAGAATTCCTGAGCCACATGATGATCCAGAATGTGTTGAACTTAGTAGCATAGTTGAGAGAGTTGGCGCGGAGAATATAGCTGCTATTTGTCTTGAAACTATTACGGGAGCCAATGGTGTTTGGATTGCACCAGAGTCATGGTGGAAGAACTTAAAAGCGTTGATAGATAAACACAGTTTACTTCTAATTTCAGACGAAGTTCTGAACGGTTTTAGGCGTTGTGGAAGTTCATTTGCCTTTCAGGGTGTTGAAGGACTGAAACCAGATTTAGTTTGTATGTCAAAAGGGATTAGCGGTGGTTACGTCCCGTTTGGAGCTCTTTGGGTTGGTGAAGAGATTGCTAGTTACTACGACGAAAACATGCTTGCCTGCGGATTAACCAACTATGCTCATCCACTTGGTATAGCGGCAATGTCTGGAGTTCTGGATCTTCTGGAGGATTCAGACACATTAGATAGAATCGAAGCTAATGAATTACTTTTTGCGCAGTTGTTAGAGCAATTGAGATCAGACCCTAGGGTAAAAAAGGTTCGTAGCCAAGGTATGTTGGCGGCTATAGAGACTGATGGGTTGAAATACACTTGGAAAGAGTTCATTGCCAAGGGTTTTCATGCTCAAGCTAAAGAAGGAATGATAATTTTGGCCCCACCTTTGACGATAGATCCGTCTTTGCTTGAGAAGCTTTTTGACTGTCTTATAAGTGTTTTAGGTGGTGTGAATGAATAAAGTTTTCAATTCGGCAGCTGAAGCCCTCAGTGATTTAAAGGATGGAGCTCGCATCATGAGTGGAGGTTTTGGGCTATGTGGTATTCCAGAGAATTGCATAGAACAGATACTTCAGGGGGGTAGCAAGAACCTTACTGCAATTTCTAACAATATTGGTAACTCTGGCAGAGGTTTGGCTAAGCTTCTAAAAACTAAACAAATTTCTTCGGCAGTTTGCAGTTATGTCGGTGGAAATCCGGATTTAGAAAAGCAAATGCTGGAGAAGGAAGTTCAGGTAGAGCTTGTGCCTCAAGGGACTTTTGCCGAGAGAATTCGTGCAGCGGGCATGGGTATTCGCGGCTTCTATACTCCTGCTGGAGCTGGAACATCTATCGCTGAGGGACGGGAGACGAGGGATTTTGATGTTGAATGTCTTTTTGAACTCCCCTTGGAGGCTGATTTCGCCATTATTAAAGCAGAGAAAGGCGATTCTTATGGAAACCTTTGGTT
>CALKYB010000119.1 GCA_938003565.1 uncultured bacterium | reverse complement strand
CGCTGATCCACCTTGCGGCTCATACATACCAAACCCATCGCTATTCAAACTTGCAGATGGAGTCAGGCCAAGTGATCCGGGCAGGACAGCAGCTGCATCAGAGAGAATATCTCCAAAAAGATTTGCCGTAACAATAACGTCAAACCTAGAGGGATCTCGAATAATTTGCATTGCAGCATTGTCGACAAACATGTTCTCAAGTTTTACGTCGGGATAATCTACTGAAACTTCTTTCACCACCTCTCGCCAAAGTCTCGAAGTCTCTAAGACGTTAGCTTTATCAACTGATATTAAAGACTTATTTCTTTTCTGTGCAGCTTGAAAAGCAGTGTGTGCTACTGAAGCAATTTGATCCTCCGTATACTCGGCCGTATCAATCGCCACTCTTTTACCGTCTCTAGTTTCACGTCTATGTTCACCAAAATAGATGTCACCCAGCAACTCTCTAACAACAAGCATATCAACCCCTCTCGAGGCAACCTCTGGCCGCAATGGACATATACCCACCAGCTCTGGATAAACCCGGGCAGGTCTAAAGTTAGCGTTAAAACTAAATGCCTGACGCAGAGCTAAAATAGAATTCCGCTCACAATCCTTCCATTTAGTTTCTCCAGCTAGCTCCACTGGACCACCAACAGAACCAAACAATATCGCATCACTGCTTAGACAAAGTGTTTTAGTTTCCTCTGGAAAATGACTTTGGTACTTGTCCCATGAAGCTCCTCCAATCAAGCCATGGGAAATCTCAAACTCATGCCCAAAAGCCTCCGACACAGCATCCAGTACTCGAAGCGCCTCACGGCAAACCTCTTCGCCAATCCCATCTCCGGGCAATAAAGCAATTTTTTTCTTCATGCTAATAAATCTACTCTGGGTGATTGGGAGTTGTAGTACTATGAAAAAGCAACTCACTTCTCTTCTTCATGAACTCATCAACTTCTTTTTGTTTAGAAAAAATATAGTCCAAATCTTCTAAGCCGTTTAATAAACAATGCTTTCTAAAAGGATCGTAATCAAAACTAACCGTTCTTCCATCCGGCAAAACTACTGTCTGGTCTGATAAAGAGAGTTTTAACTCGCAATCTCCCGATTCACTAGCTTCCATTAGTTCGTCCACAAGAGCAGCATCAGCTTTAATTAACAACAAACCATTTTTAGCACTATTACTAAAGAATATGTCAGCAAACGACTTAGCAATAACAGCATCTATACCTGCTCCTTTAATTGCCCAAACAGCGTGTTCCCGAGAGGAACCACAACCAAAATTCTCTCCTGCGATCATGATCTTAGCAGATTTGAAACGGTCTTGATTGAAACTAAAATTAGGATTATTCTTTTTAATATCCGAGAATAATCCCTCTCCATATCCTTCCTTACTAACACTTGTAAGGTAACGAGCCGGTATAATTTGATCTGTATCAACGTCATTTCTATTTACTGGAATTAAGCTCCCAGAGATTTGATCTACTTTCTCCACACTAAATCCTTTTCAATAATTAGTTAAAATAATCCTCTGCTGAAGCAATCTTCCCTTCTATCGCACTCGCTGCAACTGTTGCCGGGGATGCTAAATGGGTAATACTTCCTGGCCCTTGCCTGCCCATAAAGTTTCGATTCGAGGAACTAATACAACGAGCCCCTGCTGGAACCTTGTCATCGTTCATTCCTAAACACATAGAACAACCTGGCATGCGAAAATCAGCACCGGAGTCGATAAAAATTTTATCTAGTCCCTCAGAAACCGCTTTTTCTCTAACCTCTTCTGAACCAGGCACAATATACATCGTAACTGTTGAGTGCACTTTGTTACCTTTTAGGACCTCAGCTACTAATCTGAGATCTTCAATTCTTCAATTTGTACAAGAACCAACAAACGCCCACTGTACAGGTGTGCCTAAAATCGCCTGACCTTCACTCAACCCAGTGTAATCAAGTGCCCGAGAGATTGCCTTACTCGCTCCGTTCGAAGAGGCGACTGCAGTAGGTATACTTTCGTCAATCTCCACTCCCTGACCAGGATTAATTCCCCAAGTCACCATTGGCCTCAGTTTCGAAACATCAATTGTCACTTCCTTATCGAAACTAGCTCCTTCATCACTAGAAAGAGAACTCCAGTAGTCTTGGGCTTTTTGCCAGTCGGCATCGGTAGGAGCAAATCTTCTAGATTTAATATAATCAAAAGTCGTCTGATCGGGAGCAATCAACCCAGCCCGAGCACCACATTCAATACTCATGTTACAAACCGTCATTCGCTCTTCCATGGACATAGCTCGCACTGCTTCCCCACAAAATTCGACTATGTGACCAGTTGCTCCGCCAACTCCAATAACTGAAATCAACTTCAAAATTGCATCCTTTGAAAACACACCTGGCTGAAATTGCCCCTCGAATTCAATTTTCATAGTTTTCGGTTTACGCTGCAACAAGCAGCCGCTAGCCATTACATGACCAACTTCGGACGTTCCTACCCCAAACGCAAGAGCACCAAAAGCACCATGTGTAGATGTATGAGAATCTCCGCAAACAATGGTCAGGCCTGGGTGAGTAGCTCCAAGCTCTGGTCCTATCACATGAACAATTCCTTGATTTCCACTACCAAAATCATAAAACGGCACATCAAATTGCTCCACGTTCGATCTCAAAGTCTCAACCTGATTTCTACAGGCATCATCAACAATCGTAAGTCGAGTCTTACTGGTAGGAATACTGTGGTCGACAGTCGCTAACAACTTACCTCGGTCAAAAACATCAATCCCTCGCGCCCGAATCACATCGAAGGCTTGGGCCGAAGTCACTTCATGAACCATCATCAAGTCTATAGCAAACACAGCCGGATGACCGTCTTCTTGACTAACGATATGAGATTCCCAAATTTTTTCAATTATATTCTTAGCCATCGGATTTCTTTATATTCAAGTTTTTCAATGAAAAATGGTTGCTTACATAAGCTCTATTCACAGCGTTTATCAATGCCTTCATAGCAGCAATTTCAAGGTCATTATCTTCTCCAACCCCTTCGAAAACTTCGGCCTTGGAATCTTCAAGCAAAATAGTTGAAATACTCGTGGAGGAAATCCCTTCACCTGAGGATCGACTATTATAGCTCTGAATTTTTAAGTCGGGATACTTACTATCAATTGCTTTCTTTAAGGCAGCAAGTGCTGAATCTTTACCTTCAGACACAGCTGAGATTTCGCCTGTTTCATCAAAAAAGCGCCCTTTGAGAAAGATCTCCGACTTATTAGAGGACCTTGAGTAATCGAAACCACTCACGTCAATTGGCTTACGGTAGTCGAAGTATCCAGCAAACAACTCTTCGTTAGTTATCCCCTTTCTTCGATCAGCATATTTTTCTTTTATGTACTGAGCAACTTCAGCTTTTTCAGTTTCCTCACAAAGATAACCACTAGCCTCAACAATAGATCTAGCATGATTACCCCCACTGAGCGGGCCAAAAACTAAAGTGATCTCTTGCCCAACTTCTTTTGGATCAAAGGGCTGATAAACTAAAGGGTTCTTTATAACTGCATTAGTGTGCCCACCAGAAGAATGTCTGGCGGCATTGTCACCCGAAATTGGCCAATGAGGTTGAGAGGGTAGCATATTGCTGGAAATAAACTGGCAAAGCTCACCTATACACTCGGTATCGATGGAAGTGTGCAACTCCTCCTTTCCAGTGGTCGCCTTAAAATTACTACCGGAAGCAAAATGCTTGATAATCATTATACATTGCTCAAGCGCCACATTGCCAGCTCGCTCACCAACTCCATTAAAACAACCCTCTATCTGGCGACAAGGTCCACGCACAACAGAATTAATGGTGTTCTCAACCGCAAGTCCAAAATCATTATGACAGTGAGTAGACCAGGTTATTTTATTATCCGGGAATTTTTCATCGACTAGAGAAGCATGCTTATTTAGAGAATTTACAAAGTAATCTTCTCCTTGCAGCCAAGAGCCACCGCCAATTGTATCTGGGCAATTAATCACCGCTGCCCCAGACTCGACAGCAGCAAAAATTAAATCGGTTACAAAGTCGAAGTTTCCGGCCTGACGAGAGTACCCCTCGGGGCTAAACTCCACCTCAAGTCCAGACTTCACTGCAAGAGACACGGCATCCGCTAACTCGCTGACTAATTTGGTCTTGTTGCCAGCCCGCTTCTCCCCCAAAGAAGCAACCATCAACCTGGGATCAACAGGCAGGTAGACATGCATCCGAACTCTGCCCGAGCCAATCGCAGGCTCTAAGGCATCAATGGTTTTATCTACTTGATCGCTTCTAAGCTGACAAAGCCCAGCAACTATGGGGCTCTTTGACAAGCCAGCGTAGAAAGCTGCAATCTCTTTAACTATTTTAAAATCAACCTTACTAGCTGAAGGGAATCCGGCCTCTAAAACATCCACCCCAGCCTTTGCTGCGAGACGGGCATATTCCAAGTTTTCCTCAAAACTCATACCGGCCCCAGGACACTGTTGGCCGTCTCGAAGAGTCGTATCAAAAATTTTTACGTGGCTGGAGTCATTCACGATAAAAAGTATCCATATTATTTGTTACCCCAAGAGCAACTTCATTATTGGCGTCTGGTATCTGCACTCAGGGCAAAAAAAAAGCCCTGATAAACAGGGCTTTTTCTAAATCGCATTCTATATTTAACGCAATAGAGCCCCTCTCTCAGCTAAAAGCTAAGCAGGAGGACTAATAAAGCAATAGAAAAACGAATAATCATATAGTTCATAATAAAGAGCCTAGGGAATTTGTCAAGGTGGCATCACAACGTACAACAGACAATCTGGCTCTCATCTGGATATTTTTCCACTCTTTACGTAGACTCTAGAGAGAAACTCTTGGCCACCATACCATACTCTTTAACCTAAATTTTAACCTAAATATTGCATAACCGAACAGGTTTCTGCTAATCGAGGCGAATGGAAACTACAAAATTTATCTGGCAAAATGGTTCGCTAATCCCCTGGGACGAGGCAAAAATTCATGTTCTTACGCACTCCCTGCACTACGGTGGAGGGGTTTTTGAGGGCGTTCGGGTCTACAAGGCAGAAAAAGGACCTGCCATTTTTAGACTTAAGGAACACACAGAGAGACTTTTTTATTCAGCTAATTGTCTAAAATTGCAACCAAAATATAGCCAAGAAGAAATAAACGAGGCTATCTTAGCAACTGTCCGAGAGAATGGTCTAGAGCATGGTTATATACGGACACTAATATACTTTGGCTATGGCAAAATGGGACTGAACCCTAAAGGCGTAAAAACTGAAGTTTCTATTTCCTGTTGGCCGTGGGGA
>CALKYB010000118.1 GCA_938003565.1 uncultured bacterium | reverse complement strand
CTTTGAAGTTCTTAAGCGATTTGTCGGAGTTTTTGGATTTCTTCGAAGGCGGTTTGGATTGATTGAAATTTTTCGCTTGAGGGTTGAGTCTTTCCAAATTTGAGTTTTGAATCGGGGTGGTATTTTTTTACCAGTTTTCTATAAGACTCTCTAAGTTCTTTATCAGAACATTCCGGCTGGCATTCTAGCTGGGTATATAGAGAGGAGATTTTTTTTGAGTGGCGACGAAAAGAGTTTGGGCTAGAGATTTCGGCGATGACCTCTCGAATTTCTTGGAGCTCTTCAGGGAAACTGAGCCATTCTTCTCTTTCAACAGAAAGTTCATTAGCGACAATTTCGAATTTTCTTGCCGCTTCTCGACAGACTATTCCATCTGTTACGCTTAAGCGAAGAAGGATAGCGAGAATGGCCATTGCAATGCTTCTCTCGGAGCTAAAAGACTTGGCTGAGTTTTGTGCAAAAGAACTGAAAGGTTCGTCGGAATTCAGTGTGGCAAGATAGATAATAGAGAGGCTTGATCTAGTTTCAGGAGGTAGTCTTATTCCGGGAAGTATCTGTTCAATTTCAGAATCGAAATCTTGAATGTCGCTACTACCCAAAGCTTCATCTTTTGAAAAGGCGAATAACAACCCAAAAACAGAGTTGGCGATACTCGGCTCCAGTAGAGCGTCAATCATCGCTCCGCTCGCTACCACGATCCAGTATTCTCCATTGAAGCCCAAGGCTCTTGGGGATTGAGAGATTTCCCTTTTTGTAAAAGCTCAATAGAAATGCCATCTGGTGATTTGATGAAAGCCATATATCCGTCTCGAGGGGGGCGGTTAATGGTAATGCCTTTAGCTTGAAGTTTGGCGCAAGTTTCGTAGATGTTATCTACGCGATAGGCTAGATGACCAAAATTTCTACCAGAGTCGTACTCCTCGGGATCCCAATTATAAGTCAGCTCTAGGAGCGGAGACTTACTTGAGGAGGCTCTGTCTTGATCATTCTTGGTTGCCAAAAATACTAAAGTGAATCTACCTTTTTCAAACTCCCGCCGACTCACCTCAACTAGACCTAGTTTGTCACAGTAAAAGTTTAGGGATTCCTCTAAGTCCTGAACACGGACCATAGTATGCAAATATTCCACCAGTAACTCCCTCTAGGCAAACTTAGCTTTTTGGTCTGTCACGAATAATTTCGAAGCTAAAAGGTTCTCCTCCCCCTTCAGCATCTAGCGCTAAAACAGTAAAAATTCTTTCTCCGTCGAAATTTAATTCTCCTGAATCAATAGCCACAACTTGGGTTCCGGCTACTGTTGCTCGAAGTCTATAAGTTCCTCTAGGAATCTGCAAAAAGTCTCCAATGTCTTTATAAGAAACATTTGTAAATACTGGCGAGAGGAAATCTAAATCCTCAGAAGGACTACTGATATATAAATCCAATGCAGGGGCAGTTGGCGCTAAGTGACCAACTCGGAATTTAATCAAGCCTTGACCGGGGGAAATTAGGTCGTCATTAATTAAAATTGTCTCCAGTTGGTCTGCAAAGTTTGTAGCAACTAAGGTAGTGGAAGTTCCTTCTCTAAAATCTACTACGGCCTCGAGTACGAGGGTGGTACTACCTGCTACGTTAAGACTAACCGAAACTTCTCCTGGGTCGACCGCTACGAAGTCAGTAGAATTTCGAAAGGAGGTGTCAAATTGCCTGCGAGTTTCGTCTAGATATAAATCCAAGGAAGGAGTGTCGGCTGATGCATGAAAAACCCTTAGAGAAGTGTTGTTACCGAAGCTATTGTTTGCGTCGTCGCTACTCCCTCCACAGCCTACGAGGGTAACTAGGAGTGTCAATATAGCACAGAAAATGCAAAGATATCTAGTATAGTTAGGGATAATTCTGTTTTCGCGCATGTTACACTTCCTATTGAAATAATGTTAAAAGAGATATGTAGAACAATATCAGCCAAAGTGGGTAATGGCTAATTAGAAATATCAATACCCAGATAATCTTTTTAGACGTTTCTAGTTCCAATTTAATTATATGGCCAACATACTTTTTTTATATCCTGGGTATAATCCTATAATATCCGAACCAGAGTTGAGGGTGCAGAGTCACCTTTCTAAAAAATTCAAGGGCCATATTCTTCAACCTACCTGGGAGTTGAAGCCCGAGTTAAGTAGTATTAAGTCGATAGGAAATTTCAAATTTCACAATATCGTAACCTATAAGTCTCACTCATTTTTTAAGATGCTTCTTAATTTTAGGTTCTATATTGGAAAAGGTCTGGCCCTACATCGACAAGAGAAGATTGACCTTATACTCTGCTATGGCACAAATTCGACTGGGGTTTCAGGTTTAGTATTGAAATTGCTTACAGGCGCAAAATTAGTAGTTGAAGTCACAGGTGTACCGGAGCAAATGGTAGTTGGGGAAACGCCTAATCCGTCGCTGAAGGAAAAATTGAACAATTGGTTGCAAAAACTTGCTCTGAGAGTAGTTGGTACGGGCTGCGATCGCCTCAAACTTTTATATGACGCTCAAGTAGACTGTGTTTTTAGTCGTAAGTTCCCAGCAAGAAGTAGATTTTTTGATTATATAGCTGGCGAGTCTTTTTTGCCACATGAAAACAATAAGAAAACCATAGTAATGGTGGGGGTCGGCTTTTATAGAAAGGCTGTTGATGTGCTGATTGAGTCTTTCAATAAAATCCATCCTGAGTTTTCTGATTATAAATTGCTTGTCGTAGGCTGGGACTCTCAATTAGAGCATTTTAAAAGCTTAGCTAAGGATAATTCTGCAATTGAATTTACGGGTCCTCAGCCAGCAGCGAAGTATATTAGCGAATGTGCCTTGTTTGTATGTCCTTCACGATCTGAGGCTATGGGTCGGGTAATATTGGAGGCAATGGCTTGTGCCAAGCCCATAGTGGCTTCGCGCGTAGATGGTATTCCCACTTATGTATCGGATGAAGAGAATGGTTTGTTGGTTGAGCCGGGGGATGTTGATGACCTGGCTAAAGCTATGGCTCGAGTGTTGGGAGACAAAAATTTGGCCAAGTCTTTAGGGGAAAATGGTCGAAAGCGTTATTTGTCTAACTACACAGAAGATTGTTATGTGGAAAAGTTTAGTGAGATGGTTAGGGAGATGGGGATCGAGGATTGAGTAGAGGGCAGAATCTAGTTTGAGTTTCTGGCTCATTCTCGCCATCTCTCAGGGAGATGGCTCCGAGGGCTTGGTGGATGTGGAAGATTGAAAAACGAGACTTAGGTCTCGTTTTTAATTTCCGCAATCCACCTCGCATTCCGCCAGAAACTAAAACTAGATTCTGCCCGCTTCTCAACGGTGAGTTCGAAGTATGTAGGGTGGTTTGGCTTGGGAAGTTAGTTTAAGGTCTGTGGGCAATTTTTTTTCGAAAATTGCGGGACCATATTCTGAGAATGTGTAATTATTTCATATGCTTAGATAGGGCACGAAAGGGAGCTGTTTTCGCATAACAGTTATGAGGAGAATTATTTTATGGCCATGGAGGATCTAATTGCTAATGGGACCAAGTCTGCCGGAGGTGGCGGAGGGGGTAAACCCATGGCTAATACGACTTCTGGAGTTGAGGTTGCTACGACTGCTGTTACATCAGTAGTTGTTGGTACGCCTGGTGCTTTGATTGGTGGTGCTGCTGAAGTGGGCATTCAGGCTGTAAAGGCTGGAATCAAGGCTCCCTCGGCCATTGCCTCTGCGAAGCAGAATTTGAATCCTCTGAGTATGCCTTCTGTGCCTGGGAAAGAGGCTGCTTCAAAGATAGTCGAAGCTATTCCTACCGAGACTTTTAAGACCGTTGGTCAATCTGTGGCGAAATCTGGGGTAGGCTTCGCATCTAGTGCCCCTGGTGTCGGTGTTAGATTTAGCAAATTTCAAACCAAAATGTATGCCAAAGCGCTTGGCAAGGGGCTTGGACTACTTAAATTTCTTGGAAAATTACTTAAGTTGATTCGCTAGATTCCTCTGGAATTTCTAGTTTCCTTCATCGCCTCACTACCCCCCGTTATTCATTTACACATTACCTACCTCCAAGATCAGACGTGTTCAGAGCGAATTGAGCGTAAAACCTTGATGATTTTTGGGATGAAGAAAGGTTTTACGCTCAATTCGCAGGGGAGAACAGTATCTACTTGAGCAAAGTTATTGAATGAAAAAAGCTTCCCCAACCTTACTTTCTCGGGATACTATCCATTTGAGTCGGGTAGTAAATGAACTTCATTGCCGCCAAAGAGTAACCAAATTTCCCCTCTATCCTTTTGGTGAAACAAGAATGGATGAACTAAAACCTACTGAGCCAGGGACCCGAAAGACTATCTATGAGATAATCTTTGAGGCTGACACTGGTCCAGGGAAGGCTTTTGACGTTGCACTGCTTGTGTTTATTGTTGTCAGTGTTCTTGCAGTAGTTTTTGAAAGTGTTTCAGCTATCGAACAAAAATACGGTCGACTTTTCTTTTACGTCGAATGGCTGATAACCATTTTCTTTACAGTCGAGTATATATTGAGAGTATACTGCTGTGAGAAGCCGAAGAAATACATTTTTAGTTTTTTTGGTATTGTAGATCTTCTTGCCTTACTTCCCACTTATTTAAGTTTAATGGTTGCAGGGACCCATTTCCTAATTGTGATTAGAACTGTTCGGCTTCTTCGCGCATTTAAAATATTGCAGATGACAAGATATGTCGGTGAGAGCCATGTTTTGATGGATGCGCTAAAGGCCTCTCAGCCAAAAATTACTGTTTTTCTTGGAACCGTTGTTTCTTTGGTTGTCATTATCGGGGCTCTGATGTTTATGATTGAGGGGCCTGAAAATGGTTTTCATAGCATTCCTAGAGGTATGTATTGGGCGATTGTTACTTTGACTACGGTTGGCTACGGGGACATAGCGCCTCAAACATTATCCGGGCAACTTTTGGCAGCTTTTGTCATGGTGATTGGCTATGGGATTATTGCCGTTCCTACTGGTATCGTTACATCGGAGCTAACTAAATCTCGGATAGAAGGGGCGGGTCGCTCCTGTGGTTGTGGCTACAGTGAATCAGATCGCGCAGCTAAATACTGTAAGCGATGTGGTGATTCTTTGTCGCCAGTTTAATTTTTCTTGCACCACCAAACTGCTTGTGTCGTATTCTGATATAGTTTTTTTGGGCTAAAGTTACCTGTGGACAAGTCGCTTGGTTCTATCCTATGATTTAGGTGGTGTTTGGCTTATTACTTTTTCGAGGGTGGATAATGAGAATTAAAAATAGTTTAATAGCGCTTGTACTTTGTTTGGCATTCGCCACTCAATCCCAAGCTCAGTTGTTGGTTGAGCCTTTTGGAGAAGCTGGGGTCGGAAGATTGGAAGCTTCAGCTGTGCTCTCCTTCGGGGAAATTGAGTACGATAGCGGCGTTGATTCGATTGAGCGCACCATAGTGGGCGTTACCGGTGCATACGGGATTCATAGCCATATGGACCTTTATGGTGAGTTAGGTTTTATCGCGAAAGCTGAATTAGAGAACTCTAATGACGATGATATGGGAGTGTTGTTAGGAACTGGACTTCGTGGAGTTCTGTACAGAGAAGGGCGCTTTAGTTTCATCGGCAGAGGCGGGTTAAGATTTATTTCTGAAGAGTATGGTAATGACACTGATGGTGAAATTATTGATGTCGACTTAGGAGTGACAGGTCGTTACAACCTCAATGAGACTGTAGACTTGTATGGTGGTGTAGATTTTATTCCACTTTCAGAGGGGGAAATCGGAACTTCGGCTGGGGATTTTGACTTTGAAAGAGACAATGCTGTTGGCTTTAGAGTGGGCGGAAACTTCCAGTTGGACCGGTTCACACTTAATGCAGAGCTAGGAAGAGCCAGCGAAGAAGGGTTTATTGTGAGACTTGGATTGCCTTTATAGGGCAGTCTTTATAAAATATTCCTAGAAGTTCAGGATGATAAATCGCCCAACCTTATTTAAAGTTGGGCGATTTTTTTGATCTAGCATTCTAATTTTAGGCTCTTTCATTTGGCTTTGCAGCCAGTTCCGTAATACTTCTCCCTCGAAACTGAAAATTTGACTGTGGGAATGCCCATAATTGCAAAAAAAGTATTAGTAATGATACTTATTTTGTAGCTCCTACTACTCGCTAAATTTTTAGACTTAGTGGGAGCAGTATTTTAGGAATTCTATAGATTGTGATGTTTGTAGTGAAGAAAAGTAGTTTAGTTCTGGTGTTGGCTGTTTTGGTTTTAACATTATCTCCCGACTCTGTTGCGGAAAGCAACGGTCTATTGTCCCCGGTAGATGGTTTGAGTGGGGCAGCTAGCAGTTCTCTTGCTATCGGCGTGTCTAAGCGTATTGCTCCAAGAAAATCCGAAAAGAATTTAAATTCAGCGAAGGTAGAAAAAGTCTCGGATCGCAAGTATCCAAAATGTGTTAAACCGGAGCTTAGCGATCCGGACTCTGATGGTTGGGGTTGGGAGAATTCTAGGACATGTAAAAATTATTTAAAATCTACACCTGTTTTTAGAAAAAGTATTTCCTCAACATTCCGATCGGCATCCTCATCGAACTCTTCCGGGTCTTTTGGTGTTGTCTATGAGAATGACTTCGAGCAATCCAGTGTTGGGCCGTATAGTCAAAAAGATGTTTTTAGAGAATGGAATTCGCCTTCACATATCAGAGGCTTTAGAGCGGGTAAGACAAGTATTTTTAATGAAGGTGGTAGTCAAGGTAAAGTTTTAAAAATTTATTTTCCCAGAGGGCAAAGTGGTTTTCAAACTTCCTCTGGCTTTCGAATGAATCTGCCCGAGAACTATGAAGAGGTATATCTTGCTTTCGATATGAAATTAGCCCCGGGCTTTAATAGGGTTTTTGGCGGAAAGTTGCCAGGTCTTTGCGGAGGTCGTTGTCCTATTGGATCAACCAAACCCAGTGGCTATGATGGGTGGAGTGTTAGGAGCTTGTGGCAAGCTGATGAAGGCTTTGCCAGCTATATATACCACGCATCTCAGAAGAATCAGACTGGTGATATTAGGCCTTGGAGATGGGATCAGAGTACTGGCGAATGGCATCGGGTCCAATATAAAATAAGACTGAACCAAGTTGGCCTAAAAAATGGTTTATTGGAGATTTGGCTAGATGGGAAGATTGTTTTAGTCTTGAATAATATTGAATTTAGGAGAGACGATAAAATAGGTGTGGACACTTTCTATTTTAGTTCATTCTTTGGAGGGCAAGGAAAGTCCATGGCTCCCGAATCTGATACCTATATTCTTTTTGATAATTTTGTAATTTCTAGTCAGTCTATCTATTAAATTAGAGAGGCTCTTTCGCTCGTTTCCTTGCTGATACCTCGCTAGTCCTAAGTAGCCTAAATTAGTGGCTAAAATTCTATCTCAGGTCATGTTTTTCCTAATAAACCTCATAACAGTTGTGGAAGGTTTTTTATGGTTGCATTTGATACAGATAAGCAGACTAGTCCAGCTAGTTCTCCTCAGGCTCGCGATGAATCTGAGTCAGTCTCAGCCGAGCCCAGTGCTTCCAACAATCCTAATTCTGTCAGCCTCGCTGACTTTCGCGATCTATCCCTTCCAGGAAATTTTCGACAATCAATTCTTCCAGGCACTACGACAACTTATGATAGTGGATATGTCGAAAGAGATGGCAGTTCAATGGGAGTAGGCTTAGAGATTCCTGCTCTAGGGGTCGATGTGAAAGCAGGAACTCAAGGTCTTTCTGTTAAGGGCATTGGAGCTAGCGAAGGGGTTCGTTTGGAGAACAATGAACTACTGAACGTTAGGCGCTTCGGTAAAACGGAATTAAAGTTTGGACCTCAATCAGCAAATTTTAAGCACCAAATATCTAACTCTGAAAATTCTTCTGTAAGTGGTCGAATTCATCAAGATCTAACAGGGGATGGTACGACAACCAATCTTCAGTTTGATTCTCCCAGTTTTTCAGTGGGAGGGATAGTGAGTCATGACAACGGAAATACGGGATACGGAGTTTCAGCTAGGAAAGACATTTTAGACTCCAAAGTTAGTATTGAAGGATCTTATGCTGAGAATATTGATGAATGTGAGAAAGAAAAAACACTAGGTGTTCGTTATCGTAGCACCAATGGTTTTAGTTTAGCAGCAAAGGCGCTAGATTGTGATGGAATTAACGGGGCGGAAGTTTCATTTCAAAATAGTAATGTAGATATGAACATACTTGGAACGGAGAATGGATTTCGTAAAGCAAGGGTTAAAGTTGGTAGCAACGTTGCTAGTGTTACCCATACTGAGGGAGAAGTGGAAACTTTTATTGGAAGAGAGATTCCTGCCATTGTTGGGAGAAAAAGTTTAATTCCTGCTTTAATAAGTTTGTTTACTGCGAGAATTAGTTTTGGCGTTACGCACACCGAGTCTGAAAACGCTGGTTCTTCCACCTCTGTTGGATTTAATGTTAAGAGCAATCTTTCTGCGGCCTCAGATGCTCGGCGAAAATAGCCAATTAGGAACTGAATTATTCTTTTTGAGGCACTTTCTCAACTAGTTTAGCATCGTAGCCAGCTTCCACAATTTTCTCCAGTAGAGCTTCGTATCGTTGCGCTGAAATTGTAGGAGTCCGGGCCATGATCCAAAGGTAGTCTCGCTGGTTTCTGCCAATTATCGTTTCTTGATACTGTGGATCAATGTAGATAATCCGGTAGTCAGATTTGAGTGGCCAAATAAATTGCATTTTCCAAATAGCGTTGGAGGGATCCTCTTGGACAAAAGCCGTCGGATTGTAGGTCTTTTTTTCGCCTCTAAAGCTACCAGCACGAAAGGAGAAAGTAGTGAGAATTTTTCTATCAGTTTTGAAAGAATCTGAAAGTTGGTATGATTCAACAGCCTCGTAGGCATCTTTTTCAAAATAGGTAGGTATGCTAGCAATTACAAACCAGTCTCCCATGAATTTTTCAAGGTCCACGGAAGAAGCTAGCGGGGTAGGGGGTTTGCTGCTACATGAGGTGGAGCAAATCAGAAGCACGACAATAGAGAGGCTTCCCAATGTTAGATATTTGTTAAATCGTTTCAATTTAGACTCTTTTTCCTGTAACAATTACTTTGGGTAAGCGTTGACGGTGATGAATATAAAATCTGTGCAGGAAACGTTCTGCATCCTACAGCTGGGTTCTAATGGTCAAAGCCTATACGGTTTTGTAGATTTTGTGAACGCTTAGTTGTCTTCACCCCAGCAATGCACCCTGAGAGGGCTTTAAAGACGTTTAGGCTGGTTTGAAGGACAGTTGAAAAAGGGATCAACGATTCTTACTTTCGAATTGAATATTTGGTTGATTTTATCGTATCATTATCAAGGTGTAATTTTAGGGGGATTAATATGGAAAATCAAACTTTTGAAACTCGGGACTTTTCTAAGGCTTCAGATGGGATCCTAGACAAAGAATCGGCGTTGTTGACGTCGGTTTTTGGTTGGATGACTTTTGGGTTAACTCTAACTGGAGTTGTTAGCTACTTTGTCCTTAACAATCCTTCTATTCTAAACGCCATTGGTTCGAAGCTCTTGATCCTTTGTTTTGCACAAATTGCCGTAGTGTTTTGGTTGGCTGCTCGTCTTCACAAAATGTCTGCCACGACTGCTACCGCCTGTTTCCTAGGTTATTCAATCTCTAACGGTCTTACGATTGCCCCACTCCTTTCTATGTATAGCGGTGCTTCGGTAGCAAACGCTTTTATGATGACTGGAGCCTTATTTGGTTCAATGACGGTGTATGGGAATGTTACTAAGAAAGATCTTTCTAGTATGGGAAGCTTTTTGATGATGGGATTCTTTGGTGCTTTTATCGCTAGTATTGTGAATATCTTTTTTCTTAAAAGTCCGATGATTTCCTGGGTTGTTAGCATAGTTTTTATTCTAGCTTGCACCGGTTTAACCGCCTGGGACGTTCAAAAGATTAAGAGGCAAGCTTCTTACCTGGACCAGGATACTCCAGAGTTTAAGAAGGCTTCTATTATGGGAGCTCTGAGTCTTTACCTAAACTTCATCATTATTTTTC
>CALKYB010000117.1 GCA_938003565.1 uncultured bacterium | reverse complement strand
GCCATTAGAGCAACTACATTTGATGAAGAGCTCGACCTGCAAAAGTTAATTGATGAGCCAACTCTTTTAATTGTCGAGTTTCGTGAATCTGAAATGGAAATGTTGCGACCAATTGCTAATGTAATTGTAATTGAGATTCTTCGTTTCCTAACTAAAGCTGCAGAGAAATATGAAGGTCATAAGCTGCCCCGTCCAGTGGGATTGGTAATTGACGAGTTCGCCAGTTCCCTCGGTCGACTGCCTGATATTCATGTTAAGCTAAACACCCTTCGCTCAAGAAACGTTAGTATTGTGGCTGCGATTCAGTCTATTGCGCAGGTTAAAGCAAACTATGACAAAGATGCGGACTCTGTTTTAGCTGGTTTTAGTACGAAAATATTAATGCCGATGCTTGATTTTCAGGATTCTGAATGGGCTTCGAAAGAAACTGGAACGATGACAATTCGTTTCAAGACTGAAACTAGTGGATCGAACAAAAGAATGCCCGATGCTTTTGCACATAGAAGCACTGGCAGCAACGAGCAAGTTCAGCAGCGTGCAGTGCTAACACCAGATGAAATTGGAAGGCCGATTGATAACTGCGCAACTTTTTTTATGCCCAACACTCCGGTGTTTCAGGGTCACCTTATTCCTTTTTATGAGCTTCCTTACATGAGGGATGCAATCGGCTCTGGAGGGGACTATCAGGTTCGAAGTGCGCCAATTGAATACGAAGAAATCCTGCCGGATGTTGAAGAACTAAAAGAGAAGCAAAGATTAGCGAAGGAGGCGGAAGCTGCAGGTGGATCTGGTGGACAAGCTGTTGGTGCAATTCAGCCTGCAACTAAAGTTGTTCGAAAAGAGAAGACTCCTGAAGAACTGGCAGTTGAGCTAACTGAGCTCAAGAAAATTCTTGAGTGGGATGATACCACTGGAGTTGCCAGAGAGTGGTGGGAAGCTTTTGAGCGCCAGAACGAAGATAAAATGTCCTTGGTAGTTGCCTTGGCCGAAGAACTACAAACTAGAAAAGCAACGATAACAGAATTCTTTCTAGCCTATCTTTATAGTAACTCAGACAATATCGAAGAGAATTTAGCTTACCTTGATAAGATGAAATCTGAAGAGGCTGAAAGTAAGGCGAGCCAAGAAAGTGCACCACCTCCACCCGCTGCTCCGCCTTCTGCCAAGGGCAGTGCGATTGTTGACATGGGCGAAGATGTCGAAGATCCAGAGTTTGATGCAGCCTTGTTTGATATACTGGGTGCTGAAGTTGATCAGGCTCCGGTGGATCCTTTAGAAACTGATAATGAAGTTCCTCGAGCGCCTTCTGCGAATAACTCTCTAGCCCCTGATGAGCAGTTACTGACAGCCGCACAGGCTAATGTAGGAGTAGTGCCGGTTGAGCATAGGGTAACCACTTCCAATTGGGAGGAGATTGTAGATCGCCTGGAAGCGTTGAAAGTAGACTTAGATTGGGTTAACACTGCAGGGGTAGCCAGAGAGTGGTGGGAGGAGTTTGAAGAACAAAACTCGGCAAAGCTTCCTTTGGTTATTGCGCTCGCGGAAGAGCTAAAACAAAGAAACGCAACTATTAAAGATTTCTTTTTGGCTTACCTAGAGAGTGACACGGATAGTATTGATGAGAATTTAGCCTATATGGCTAAAATGAAAGCAGGCCAGAGCTCTGCTACTAAGAATGGGGCGAAGGCTGATGCCCCACCACCGCCGCCACCCGGGGTGGATGACGTGGCTCAGGAGCCAACTGAGAGTGGATTGCCGGGCGGAGCTTCATCTAAGAGCGAGCCTGCGTTTGAAGAGGTTTGAGAAGAAGGTTTGTTGTTAATGTAGTAATTTTTTAATCTTATGCTTTTTATAGTTACAATTCGGAAAAAGACTGTCGTTGCCGCTGATAAGGCGGACCTTTATCGAGATCGATTTAGTAAAGACCTTTTTGGTAAGTTGGAGCAGCCTTTGGATTTTTCCAATGGCATACCTGATCCAATCGAGGCTCTCGGCTTACCGGCAAAACCTCCTTTTAATCCAGATAAAGTAGCCAAAGATTTAATTGGAAGTGAGTTGGGGGAGCGGCGAGGTGTCTTAAACCCTGACCATCTGCTTCAACGTATAGAGAACCTAAGTAATGCCCAACTTCAATCACTTGCTCAAAGATATAATGAGCTTAGCGGTAAGCTTTTGAGCCAAGAGGTTTATGCTGAGTTGGGTAGTATGCTTAATAGTCTCTCTCCGGGAGAAAAAGGGTGGTTTGAGAATACAAATCAAGTCCGAGCTAAAACACTTTTGGCTCCACTCGTTACTGGTGATTTTTCCCAATCACATGATGAACGAGTAGTGGCTGCTTACCGAGCTGCGCTAGTTGAAGAACCTTATAATTTTGAACTAATGCAAGGCCTGATTTCTCGTGGAACTAAAGGTATAGAGGATTCAAAAGCGTTTGTTGGAAGAGTTGCAGAGTTGACCGCCTCAACGCAAGAATATTTAAGGTTTTCATCCCCGAAGTTTAAAGCCGATACAAACTGGCTCGCGAACATGGCTAAGAAGTATCAGCAAGGCAGTTTCGAGAGTCGGTATCTCGGGGTTCTGTCTAATCAAAATATTAAAAACGCCGACCTGAAACTAGGTGCACTTAATCTCGAAGCGGATCTTTTGTCGGGAGATTCGGAGCAGATTCGACTTAATATCGACTCACTGTTTTCTGACCCACTATACGGCAAAGGTGTGATGTTAGAATTTGATAGCTTGGCGGTGTCTTGGCAACGACCAGTTTTTATAGAAATGCTTCAGAAAGTCCATCCGAGAGAAGTGAGAACTTTCGGGCGAGTGCGAGAAAATCAAGAGAACTACAACTACGTTACTGGAACGATTGAAGCTCATGATCAAGATATAGTGGGCAGACAAGGCGGACTAGCCAAGGTGTTTGCTGCCCAGCTTAAAATGGCTGTGGACCAAAAAGCAGGACCTGATCATATCCGAGAAATATTTAGCGAATACAATCTTCAGCGTTACTATGATGAGGATAAAAGTGTAGCGGTGGAGAATCAGCCAGCAGCATTGCGTCACGATGTTTTTAAATCTTTTCTTGGGGACTACAGTCCTAAGCATCGTGATATAAGAGAAGGAGAGTACACTCCCGAGGAATTCTTTAGAGAGTATGTTCGAGATCAGGCTGCTGAGCAGGAAGAAATGATATTCTCAGCAATTGGCGCTGTGAGTGATGATGAGACCCTTCTCGTGGAGAAGAGCAATTCCTCCACATCATCTGATTAGACCGGCTAGATGTGCTCGAGAGGAACCTCCATGAGCTGATAATGTCACCTAAAAAGAGTCTAATTCGATGGGGTAAATATGACCATTCTCCCTAAGATCTTCAATTCATTATAGAAAACTCTAATCGGATAACTAGCTTAAAACCGACAATAATTATCATTTAATTGAAAAATCCTCAATAATCTGGTTAGTTCTGCTCCGATCTAACTTGTGTTTCACCTTTTTTACTCGGGGAATTAATGATGTCTGTTTCCATGCTCAAAATAGTCTTTTCTTTCTTTTTGGTTCTTAGCCTTTTTGCTCCTACCACCGTTATTGCGGAAGCAACTCCTGAAGTGAGTGTAGCGTTTGTTGATTTCAAAAAAGCCGTTTGGGGGAATAAAGTTGGTCTCAAAGCTGAGAAGAATCTAAAATCAAAATACACATCGGCTCAAAAAACAATTAATAGTCAAACTAAAGACTTGGACAAATTAAAGAATAAACTTCAGTCGCAGCGAGATAGCTTAAAGATTACTACTTTGCTTGAGAAGGAAGAGGAGCTTCTCGCAAAAGAAAAGAAACTAAAGCGACATTTTGTAGATTCTAAAGAAGATTTACGTCGAGAAGAGAGTAAAGTTCGTGCTGGACTAGTACAAGGCATTAGAAAAGTTATTGCTGATATCGGAAAAGAGAACGGGTATACCGTGATTTTAGAGAAAGGTGGCAATTCGGTGCTTTATGCTGATAAAGGAATCGATATTACTGATGAAGTAATTAAACGATATGATGCCTCTCAGTAGGAACTTCGGCTTCTAGCATTTCACCTCTTTTTTATTACTTAACGTTTGCCCCAGAGAGAATTTCTGCGGCAATTAGATTTTTTGGTCTAGAGATAAATTGATCGAATTACCACTTACCGTTGAAAAAATTCAGGAAGTTATTCCGCACCGCTATCCTTTTTTGTTGGTGGATCGAGTTGTAGAGTTTGAAGACGGCAAAAATATTGTTGGATTGAAAAATGTCACAGTTAATGAACCGTTTTTTAATGGACATTTCCCTGAGCGGCCAATAATGCCAGGAGTTCTAATTCTTGAGGCTTTGGCCCAAATGGGGGTGTTATACTCTCGGCTTAGAACTGATGGGGCTGATAGAAAAGGACTTTCTGTTTTTGCCGGAGCCGATAAGGTTAGATTTAGACGACCAGTTGTTCCGGGAGACCAACTAAAGTTAGAAATGATAGAAGTAAAACGCCGCTCCACCCTTTGGGTTATGGAGGGTATTGCTACAGTGGATGGGGAAGAGGTCGCCAGTGGTTTGCTACGGGCTGCTGAAATTCCTTAGGTTTAGGACTTTGGGAGTGTGCCTTGGGCCATAAACTGTTAGTAATAAATCTGTATTGAAGTATCTTTTGAGATTGTTCTATGAGTAGTTTAATCCACCCTACAGCTTTGGTTTCAGAGGGAGCCTCGCTAGGCTCGAATGTGGTGGTTGGTCCCTACGCAATTATTGGACCAGAAGTTAAAATTGCGGATAATAATAGGATTAACGCCCATGCTGTTATTGAGGGCCGCACTACACTGGGCGAGGGCAACTCCGTTCATTCTTTTGCTGTTGTTGGTGGTATACCTCAAGATTTAAAATACGATGATGAACCAGCTGAGCTCATTATTGGTAAGAACA
>CALKYB010000116.1 GCA_938003565.1 uncultured bacterium | reverse complement strand
TTTCTTTCAATCAAATTTGGGAATAGTTTTGAGTATGACTATTTGGCTTAACCCAAAACCTGCTTACTTTCACCCTTTTTGTCTTTTTTTTGAGAGTCAAAAATCGCTTGAGTTAGCAATCCCTAGAATAAGAAAACTTCAGGAGCAGGGTGTTATTAAACCCTACAGTTTTGCTCTGTGGAATAGGTATAAACTAATTGCATCTCAAGGGCAGTACCCTTGGAGCGCAGTTAGGGGAAGAGTTTTGTCTCCAACTGAATTGTTGAAAGAAACTTCTGAATCTTGGAAAGGGATTGAATGGTTTGGTTTTGGTGCTCTTTATTCGTCAAGTAAGTTGCATGCCAAAGCAGACATTAAGTTACTAAAAAAGGAGTTACGGGGGTCTTGTAAGAAGATATCTGTTATATCGAGCCTTCAGGCGAAATTTTTAAAACTTTTTTCTAAACCTATAAAGAGGATAACTGGCACAGATGTTTCCACAGTTTTAGATACTCTTTATTACCGATCTGTTTATTTAGGGCACCCCACTAACACTAGTTTAAAAAGTACCTACTGGAGAAAGAAGATTCCTTTGCCGAAAAAAATGAATCCTGATCGAGATGCCTGTGGAGTGATTTGGTTGTGTAATATCATTCCATTTGAAGCGAAGGCTATGACCAAAGCAGCCAATATTGTCGAGACTATTTGTTTACAGTACGGGTTAGAGCCTAATATTGCCCAGTTATCGGTTTCCACCAGAAAACAGCATATGTTTACACTTTTAGTATATGACCGATTGGTGGAGGGGGCAGATGAGAGAGCTCAGAGTTGTCAAACAGCTATTGCCGAAGCTCTAAGGGATAGTGGTTTTTTTTCGTATCGCTTAGCCATTAGCGAAATGAATTGTGTTTCTACTCTGCTGGGAAAGCGGTCAGAAGTCTTGTTCGATTTGAAAAAGTATTTCGATCCAAAGAACATATTCGCCCCCGGAAGGTATAGTGGAGGTCTAGCAGATGAGTCAAAAATTAGTTCCGCTAGTAACGTTAAGTAAAAAGGTAGTCTTATGATTAAGTATTTAGTTATTTGTTCTTTTGTTTTTTGCTCCCAAGCAATTGCTGGAGGTTATAAGTTAATTGACCAGGATGCCAAAGCTACTGCGCGAGGAAATGCTTTTGTAGCGACTGCTGATTCTCCAAGCGCTGTTCATTATAATCCGGCTGGACTAACTCAACTAGAAGGTAGTCAGTATCAATTAGGCTATTTCGCTACATCCCTTGATGTAGATTATACATCGACAGATGGGATGAGTTCCTCAACAAAAAATCAAGTTAAAGGACCACCTCAACTCTACATAAGCTCCAAATTGTCGGATTCTAGATGGAGCTTTGGTCTAGGGCTAAATTCGCCTTATGGCTTGGGGTTGGAATGGCCTAAAGATACTGGCTTTCAAACAGTAGTGACTGAATCAGAGCTCCTTTACCTGTCACTCTCGCCTGTTCTTGCTTTTGAGGTCAACGATAAACTTTCTATAGGATTTGGTCCTGTGTTGAACTATGGAGATCTTACCTTCAGGCAATCTTTAACGCCTCAAGGATCAAATGATATTTTCAGTGTGGAGTTAGATGGATGGTCGAGTGGATATCGCCTAGGGGCTTTGTGGAAACTGAGTGAAAAGCATTCTTTTGGTTTTTCCTTTCATAGTAACTCTTATTTGCGCTTTAAGGGAGACACTATGATAGATGGCCTACCCAAGACGAGAACTAATCTCTCTTTACCTTTTCCCGAAAGCATCACTGTTGGTTATTCTTTTCGCCTCGATGATAGTTGGAATTTTGAAACAAATGTTGATTGGACCAACTGGGAGCGTTTAAATCAGGCCAATCTAAACAATACACCCTTTGGGAACATGGGATTGCCTTTTAATTGGGATTCCACTTTTGCCTATTCCTTAGGTCTAACGAAAAAACTAAAAGATGATTATATCGCGAGTATTGGTTACTTATTTAGCGAGAACGCCCAACCAGATAGGTACTTTACTCCTTTGGTGCCAGATACAGATAAGAACTTTTTTAGCTTGGGTTTGGGGCGAACAACGTCGAGAATTGATTGGTTTGTGGCCTACCAATTGTTGATAGCTGATGATAGGAGGATTGTTGGAGCTCCGCTCTCAGCACAGTCTCAGAGCGTTGATGGGAGTTATGAATTTAGCCAACATTCTTTGACATTTTCTGTGGGTAGTAATTTCTAGCTATTGAAAATACTAAAATCACCATAAATTAGGGAAAAACACTGTCTTTTCAAGTTTTGGTTTCAGTATATAGTGGGCGACCTGGATTCACTAGGTGGGTATTTTGCTGCTCATTGTTAAACCCTTAGTATCTATGGCTAAAATTGGGTTATGCACCAGTGTTGGTAGATTGCTTGGTAGGTGATGACCCTGATGTGGATTGCCCTCACCACGCTCTGTTGTTTTCACTAACAAAGTTTTTGGGAGATTTAGATCCATCTTGAGTTCATACGTTTTCTCTAAGTTTGTGATTAGGATTAGCTAGAGAGTCTAGCCTCAAATTAAAATTGATCATGCTAAGTGCCAAGAATTATGTTTGAGTAATAACACTAAAGAATGTTAAAATACTCCTGCTATAGGCTTAGTTTTTTTTGGATTTTTATGGTGTCTTTCGAGATTGCTTAACCTATTTTTAACGAATAAATTCTTGCTAATGAATTTAGATGATTTTAATTGCGTTGACGTATAGAAATATTGAACACTCCAGCTCTTAATAATAACGAAGTCGAAAATGGACCGAACCAGCAAAAGCCTTTGGGAACAGTTGTTTACTGTGAACCTAGTTTGCTCATTCGGGAAGCTATCTCTACTCTAATTAAAAATCAGTTTAAGATTGACTCAATAGTTTTAGCTGGAGATTCTGCTGAGGCAATTCAAAAGATTCAGGATTTAGGCGCCTCACTTCTTGTTACTGAAATTGCACTGCCAGGTAGAAGCGGAATTGAGTTACTGCACGAGCTTAAGCGTATTAACATTAACATTCCTTCAATTGTTATAACTGGAGTTGAAGAAGAGCACGTTTGTAAGCAAGCTTTTTTGGCAGGAGCTAAGGGTTACTTACTTAAAAGTGAAAAGGCGGAAGACCTTGGGATTTGTATTAATGAAGTTGTCGAGGGGGGTAGCTACGTTTCAGATAGGTTCAAACATGTTCTATCTGGTTCAAAACTAGTTCAGGCGTCTGCACGAGATAGTGTTTCAGGGGATGAATTTTCGATTCAAAGTGATCCTCTTAGAAACCTAAGTCCCAGGGAACGTGAAATTTTCCACCTGCTAACAGGGGGGTTTACCAATATTGTTATTGCAAACAAACTTCTAATTAGCCGCAGAACTGTTGAAACCCATAGGGCGAAAATAGTTCAGAAGTTAAAGGTTAATAATAATGCTGAATTAATACATTACGCCATGAAAAATGGCCTGGTGGTTTTTAATTAAGAAATACGGCCCTAGAAAATTTGATTGATAAAAAAGCGAGTTCTACCCTAAGAGCTCTTTTGCTTTCGAGAGTAAAAGTTCCTTTTGGTTCAACGAAGGGTCATTAATTACTTGTTCGTGAATTGTCCTAAGTGCAATACCAATTTGAGGGCCTTCTTTGAAACCTATTTCTAGAAGATCGTCACCATCAACTGCGAGGTCAGAAAATTTATGAACTTGAGGGGCGTTAAGAATCCCCTCCATTCGTTGATCAAATTCTTGAAGTTGAAGTTGGACTTGCTTTGGGTCAGCTTGGCAGGAGCTGGCGTCAGCTTCTTTTAGATTGCGCCAAATTTCATAATTACCTTCTAGGTCACGCAGTAGTCGCCGTAAGCCACCATCTCCTGCGTCTAGGGGACGCATATGAGTGTAAATAACTTTTCCGACTGCTGATGCTATTTCGCTTGAAAATACTAGACGTTTGAGAATAGCTTTGCTCAGCTTGGCACCGAACTTCTCGTGTAGATAAAAATGCCTGATTGTAGGTTTTTCATCCACTGACAGGCATTCCGGCTTGGAAATATCATGGAATAAGGCCGCTAAGCGGTTTGGAAGTTTTGCTTCTGATTTATCCAATACCTCCATTGTGTGATCAAACACGTCATCCTTGTGGTAGATGTTCTGCTCCACTCCGATGAGTCGTGAAACCTCCGGAAGAATATATTTGAGAACTCCAATTCTTCTCAGGTTTTTTATGCAAGCTGCTGGGTGCTTTGTTAGTAACATTTTGGATAGCTCGGATCCGATTCTCTCAGGGCTTACTGTTTCAATAAGCTTTGAGCAATTAACTGCTGCTTGAAATGTTTGAGGTTGAATCGTGAAATTAAAAGCTCCAGAAAAACGAGCAAGCCTCATCACTCGCAAAGGGTCTTCCTCGAACCTCAGAACTGGATCGCCTGAAGCTTTAAGAACTTTTTTCTCTAAGTCCTCTTTCCCCGATAAGGGATCAGTTAAAGAGTTGGAGTTTAGAGAATAAGCAATCGAGTTAATCGTAAAGTCTCTTAGAGCTAAATCGTCATTTATGCTTAAGGCTTCACCTAGATCTCCGAATTCATTGAAACCTCTGAAGGTAGTAATTTCAATGCCTGGCTGATCTTTAATTGGC
>CALKYB010000115.1 GCA_938003565.1 uncultured bacterium | reverse complement strand
AAAGAGGACCTCAATTCTCATACCCTAACTATTGCTAAGGATAGTTACCTGTTACCTGACGAATTAACGGAGATCTTAGAGTCCTCTGGCTATATTCGAAGTGATTTAGTCGAAGATCGGGGTCAGTACTCTATTCGTGGTTCAGTAGTAGACTTGTTTCCGCCTGGTAATTTATTGCCATTAAGGCTGGAGTATTTTGCTGGTAAGCTTGAGTCGATTCGAAGTTTTGAGGTTGAGAGCCAGAGATCTCAAGAAAGTCTTAACAGAGTCCAGATAGCGCCAGTTAGAGAGTTTGTACTAGGTAGCGGTAAGCCTAGAGATATTGCGATTTCAAGACTCAGAGAACGGGCTTCAGAGCTTGATATTCCACGCTCCTCTCTAGCTTTGCTTGAGAATTCAATTCTTGAAGGAACCCCTTGGCCGGGGATTGAACAACTTCTTCCGCTCGCTTATGAAAAGCAAACAACTTTGGTTGATTGGTTGGGCGAGAGTGCCAACGCAGTTCTTCTCGGCGTTGATGAAATGAATAAACGCTTGGATGATTTCCGGGACTTAATTTCGGAAAGGACTGAAGAGTTCCTTAAGCAGGGGAATTTGTTTGTTAGTCCTGAGCTACTTTGGAATGGTAAAGATAGCTTTGAGGCAAGTTATATTCCCTTGGTTCAACTAGGTACAGAGCTAAATTCCTGGGAGCAAGCCTTTGGGAGTGAATTAGACGTTGAGCAACTAGAGGTTCGAAAAGTCGATAATTTGAGACTCGCAGTTCAGGCCAAGAAAAAGTCTACTCAACCTTTTAAACCAGTTGTTGATGCTGTTCTTAAAGCTAAGACTGATGGGATCGATACAGTGTTGGTGGCTAGTTCTGAGGCGAGAGTTGAGAAGACAATTGGTTTGCTGGAGTCTTACGATCTCAAGGTGGACACTAGGGTAGGGAGTATTGGAGAATGGTTTGTTCTCCTAGAGGAGGAAGGCTCCCGCTACTCAGGGAAAGTAGCGGTGATGCTAGGACGACTATCTAGTAGTGTGTTGTCTTATGAGAGTCGATTCCAGGTATTTGCTGAGCAGGATATTTTCCCCGAAGTTCAGGTAAAGAAAAAGTCGGTCAATCGGCGACAAATCAGTAGATTGCTGGCCGGGGAAAAACTATTTGAAGATGGTGACTTTGTTGTGCACCGTGATTACGGTATCGGCAAATACTGTGGCCTTCGAGAGATGTTGGTTGAAGGTAAGCCAGGAGATTTTCTTCAGCTGGAGTATGCCGAGAATTCAAAGCTCTTTATACCTGTTGATAATATTGCCCGAGTTGAAAAGTATGTTGGGATTGAGGGAAGTGAACCCAGACTTAGTGCTCTTGGGGGAGGAGCTTGGCAGAAGACTAGAAAGAAGGTTGAGGCTAAGGTTGCAAACTTAGCGGGAGAGTTGTTGGAGCTTTATGCGCAACGAGAGCTAGTATCTCGCGACCCTTTTGGCGCCTTTGGAGAGGATGACTATGCTTTTGCTGAGGGCTTTGGATTCGAAGAGACACCGGATCAGGCCCGGGCAATCGAGGATGTTTTCTCTGATCTGTTAAGAGAAAGACCGATGGACCGCCTTGTTTGCGGGGATGTTGGTTATGGCAAGACCGAGGTTGCTCTAAGGGCTGCCTTTAAAGTAGCGAATGCATGTAAACAGGTAGCCATATTGGTTCCGACGACTGTATTAGCCGCTCAACACTTCAAAACATTTGATTCTCGATTCCGAGATTTTCCTTTGGAAGTAGCTGTCGTGAGTAGGTTTAGTTCTTCCGCTGAGAACAAGGAAGTGTTGGAACGCTTAGCCCGGGGTGAAGTGGATATAATTATTGGCACTCATCGCTTGCTTCAGAGAGATGTTGTTTTTAAAGATCTTGGTTTGTTGATTATTGATGAAGAACATCGCTTTGGAGTTGCCCATAAAGAGAAGCTAAAAAATATTAGAAAGACAGTGGATGTTATGGCGATGACGGCAACGCCTATTCCTAGAACCCTGCAGATGTCGATGCTCGATATTCGAGACCTTTCAGTTATTGAAACTCCACCAAGTGATCGTCAGCTAACTCGAACATTTCTTGTTCCATCTGAAGATAGAATTATTAGGGAAGCTATCAAGAGAGAAATGTCGCGGGGCGGGCAAATATTTTTCGTGCACAATCGAGTTCAAACTATAGATTCAATTGCTACTTTTTTAAGAGAACTTGTTCCTGATGCTAGAATTGGAATCGGCCACGGACAAATGCGGGAAAAGGAATTGTCCTTTGTGATGAAGAAATTTGCCGATCGAGAGATTGATATTTTACTTGCGACAACGATTGTGGAATCGGGTTTGGACTTTCCAAATGCGAACACCATTATCGTGGATAAGGCTGAGATGTTCGGTTTAGCACAGCTTTATCAGCTTCGTGGTCGAGTGGGGAGAAGTGATAAGCGAGCTTATGCCTACTTATTGACGAGTGATCCAGACAGACTTGGTGAGACAGCTAAAAAGCGATTGGATGTATTACGTGCCTTAGATGACTTAGGGGTTGGTTTCAAGCTTGCTCTTCAGGATATGGAGATTCGTGGGGCAGGAAATGTTCTTGGTAGTGATCAAAGTGGCAATGTCAACACGGTGGGCTTTGAAATGTTTACGCGTATTCTAAAGAAAGCTGTTGAGACAGCTAAAAATCGAATGCGGCGTGAGCGGGGAGAGAAACTAATAGAGTTAGATATTGAGCCGGAAGTTTCTATTGGATTTCCAGCTTTCATACCGCCCGACTATATACCTGATGTGTCGCAAAGACTTTTACTTTATCAACGCTTGGTAAATATTAGAGACATGGAACAAGCTAAAGAGTTAGGGATGGAGATAGAAGACCGGTTTGGTCAATACCCCTTGGAGCTCGAGACTCTATTGGAGTTGATGGTTTTTCGCTCGAGCCTCAAAAGGTATGGAATAGCTAAAGCAACTTTTAGGCAGGGTGTACTTAGACTTGCTTTTCATCCAGAGACAAACGTTTCTGCTGAGGTCTTGGCTAAAATAGTGGCCAGTGATGAAGAAAAGTTTCGATTGAGCCCAAATTTTTCCCTATCAGTTGTCACTCAGGAGCAAAAAGTATCCTCACCCATGGAACTTCTTGAAGAGCTAAACGCAATATCTGGGGTGTTGTAGTGCTCCAAGCGGGAGCTTGTAGGCTAAAAACCCTTAACCTAAGAGCAATTTTTGCAGTATTTTAATCCAGTCAATTCAATATGTTAACTCCCTTCGCACTTATTTAATCGTAAATACCATCAAAACAAGCTTTTCATTCATATAGTTAACAGTATGAATTTAGTGTGAGTTTATTGGTGTTATAATGAAGCTGTATCTTTCTTTGGCCTTGGCCCTCTTAGTTTTTCCTTACAATTTATTTGCAGAATGTCGTGACCCTGACAAAGATGGGTATGGATGGGATGGAACTAGAAGTTGTGGGGTGTGTATGGATGTAGGTAACGGTGACGGTTGGGGATGGAATTTTCTCGATCGAGATTCCTGTCGACTTTCTGAGAACTGCATAGATACTG
>CALKYB010000114.1 GCA_938003565.1 uncultured bacterium | reverse complement strand
CCCCGAGTCTCTTAAACTACCAATACTCCCCCGGTGTTTTAGCTATACTATCGTCAATCACCTCCGCCCAGTCGTTACATGGGTCGATGTAGTACAGTCTTTGGTCAGCGTATACTGGCATAACACAAATATAGAATTTGTCTTGCTCAGGTTCAAAACACTCATGGGTTCTTGTATCAACGTAAACCCAATAACCTTCGTTTACTCTAACAGATGGTAGCATCTCATCAGCTGTCGCAGTCGCCTCTGCACTAGCTCCCACAAACCAACGTCTGTAGGCAACTTGGGTCTTAACATAGTTAGAATCCATAGTGTAGTTGTAGAGATCAACCTTAGCCGTATGCTTAAGAGTGTGCGCCGCAGCAATATAGGCTCGATTCTTATATTCTTTAAATGAAGATAAAGCGATTGAGCCTAGTATCCCTACGATGCCTACTACCACCAGTAGTTCAATAAGTGTAAAACCTTGATTAGAGTTAAGCTGCTTCATTTGCTTTTGTCATTCTACCCCTTCGGGTTCGCAAGCTCTTAGAGCTACTCACTTAAGCTAAGAAGGCAGAAGAGCGAAGCTATGCGCGCTCTAAACTCTCTCCAACTGGCCGTCTTTTAACAAGCTCCTTCAAGCCCTCAAAACCCGGGTTCTGAAGCTTAACCTTTTTAGCTCGACTACCTATCTGTGCCAAAGCATGGGCATTTGAGAAAGAAAAGAAAGTAAATCCCCCACTCGGCCAATATTTCTTGAAGAACTCTGGGTTCTCTGGATGAACCAAATCAAAGGCATGAATTCCATATTTCTCAACTAGAGTAGGAATTGCAAGCTGTCTATAAGGGGTTTTATCCAATCTACTTGGGATTACGATTCCACCTCGTCCTTCGATAATGTCCAGCGTTTTTTGAAACGGACCCGTTAAACAAAAATCTTTTCGCCCTCTAGCAGATTTAGGAACCTCCAACTCAACTAAAACTTCCTCCAACTCAACACTGCTAAAACTTTCTGGAAAAAGAGCTGTAATATAAACCTCTTCACAATCGTCAATACGACAGCACATATCCATTCCTGGAATGATAGTCATTTTCGACCCAGCCGCAGAGGATTGAACCTCATCTATATAGCTCGGGTTATAGTAATCCGTTAGACCAACAATATCTAAACCTTTAACTTTCGCTAGCCTTACCAGAGCTGGCCCTGGCTCTACTCCACCAGCAGTGAAATAGCCAATGGTTCCCGGAGAATGAACTCTGAGATCTAGGGAATACTTTCGTCCCTTAGATGGGGGTTTTGCTAGAAACCCTTTAACCTTCTTTTTAGCATTTTCCGCTTTTTTAATTCGTTGTTTAGTATCTTTAGCTACCTTTCTAAAAAAGCGTAAATCTGACTTACTCGGAGATGGCACAAAGTTTGGTTTCGCTTCTTCAGTCGCTTTAGCTGAAATCGCCTTCTTCTCAATTTTTAGCTTACTCTTCTTAACCTTTGACGCTGCTGCTTTCTTTTTGGAAGAAGCTACTCCACCGCTCTTTTTTCGAGAACCAGCTTTTACACTAATAGAGCTAGCCAGTGATTTTTTCTTCGTTTTAGATTTAGCTACTCCAGCCTTGGCAGTAGTCTTTTTCTTAGTAGACTTTGCTTTTACAGCTACCTTCTTCTTGGCAACTTTACTTTTCACGGTAGTTTTCTTTGGTAACTTTTTTTTGCCAGACTTCTTTGCAGCCGCTTTTTTCCCTACAGTCGTTTTAGCGGTTGAGCGTTTGGCTGTCTTTTTCTTAGTACTAGAGTTAACAACTTTCTTCTTAGTAGACTTTGGAGAAGCTTTTCTCTTCGAAGCTGCTTTTTTAGCTGAAGTGGTCGACTTAGTAGCCTTCTTGGTTACCTTTGATTTAGTCGCTGACTTTTTACGAGTTTTTGCTTTTTTAGCCGCTGGCATTGTTTGCTCTCCCAAATTCAATTCTTCTAAACTTTACTGACAAATCCACTTAATCATTGGAAATTAAGTCGCATGAATACATTACCTAGTATATTCATACGGTAAGATGCTGCGCTAAGAATATGGATTCTATATTATTTATTATGTTGAGTAATTACAGGATATTGGCGCCGGAAAAATTTGGCAGATGCCCCTAAACACTAGTGATTTAGGCAATAAAACGGGGCGCCATTATTGGTTTACTTCTAAATCAGCTTCCTCATCTGAAGCAACGCCTAATAATTTAATTTCTTCAATCCTATGCCCTTCTATTCGCTCGACAACAAATTGAATTAAGTCCTCTGAGGCCACTGTTTCTTCTCCCTCATCAGCCTCCAGCTCCCCAATTGTTATCGTATCACCTTCTTGAGGCATGCGGCCAAGCTGGGCGAGAATATATCCAGCTACGGTATCATAGTCTCCAACAGGAATAGACAGTGAAAATTTTTCGTTGACTTCGTCTACAAGGACTCCCCCGTCAAGGATTACATCCCCTTGTCCGTTGAGCGAGATATCGGTTTCATGTTGATCCGACTCATCGTAAATCTCTCCCACGATCTCCTCAATTAAATCTTCCAAGGTAACCAATCCGTCAACCCCACCGTGCT
>CALKYB010000113.1 GCA_938003565.1 uncultured bacterium | reverse complement strand
TATGCCATCCGGGATAGCCCCTATAGTTGACACCCTGCCATACAAAATCCCACTGCATAGTGTGATCCGGTCTATTAAATTGCCATAGCCTAAAGTCGTAGGGGTTCTTTTTTTCGGGATCAATCTCCAGATCAATTCTCGCAGCAATTTTTTTTTCTTCAGGTTTTTGCCCCGTAAAATCCCAGTATCGCTCAAACTTTGATATGTCATAGTATATGGCTGACTGGGTAAAGTACGCATACCCCTTCTCTAAAAGTTTTTTAATAAGTTCTATTTGATCTTCTATATGTTGTGTTGCCCTAGGTCTAAAATGAGGCTCTAGAAAGTTCATTTCTTTAAAGTCCCTAAGTGCTTCTTTTATGTAAAACTCAGCAACTTGCCAAACATCCATTCCTTTTTTCTGGGCTGTCTTTTCTAACCTGTCTATGCCTCTGTCTACATCGGTTATATCGATTCTGCCCTCAATTTTAGATTTCTGCTCATCTGTTAAAGTCTCATGGCCAACGTCTGTAAAGTTTTGCACCTGAATAACATCGTATCCCAGGAATTCTAGGGAACGTCTTATGATATCGGCCATAGTGTAGGCTCTCAGATTGCCTATGTGAGCTCTGTCGTAAACAGTGAGTCCACAGTTGTACATTTTGACTTTATCCCCAGAAGGGACAAAAATTTCCTTTCTTCTTTTAGGAGTGTTGTATATACGAAGCATTACAAATTATGCACAAAAACGTAGGAAAAACAAACTCAGCCACACAAAGTTAATAGAAAGGGACGCAGCCATAAAAGCACTGCGTCCCTGACCTGGCAGACCCTTAGTTTACTTCAGGGTAACCTTTGCTCCCACACCCTCAAGCTTTGCTTTAAGAGCCTCAGCATCTTCCTTTTTTAGACCAGATGCTATAACAACAGGAGCAGATTCTGCCTTAGTCTTAGCCTCCTGCAAACCCAAACTCTGATCAATCTCCCTCAAAATTTTAATAACACCAATCTTATTAGAACCAGCATCAGTCAGTTCTACATCAAACTCTAATTTTTCCACTTCAGCCGGTTGATCCTGTGGGGTACCAGCAGGAGCCGCAACAGCTACAGGAGTAGCAGTTACTCCAAACTTTTCCTCAATTGCCTTAACTAATTCTGATAACTCCAACACGTTTAGCTGTGCTATTGCGTCGACTATTTGTTGTATATTCAATTTTTCCGACATATTTGTATCTTTAACATTTAAAATTAATATAGCGCAAATAAATAGTTACAATCTACTTTGTCTTCTTCAAAGCATCCAAAGCATACAGAAGTCTTTCTATATTGTTTACCAATGCTCTGGCAAGACCAACGGTAGGATAATTTAGAAGGTAAACCAGCTTACCTGCTAGTACCTCTCTGGAATCTAAGCCAGCTATCTCTTGAATCCTATTTCCATCGCTTATTCTGCCATCTAATATACAATAAACATAACTTAACTTGTCTTGTTTTCTAAGTTCATCTATAATCTTCGCTGTTTTTACCACATCATCGCTAGCAAAAACTCCAGCTAATGGACCTTTGAGTTCCAACTCGGATCCCAACACATTCTTTACAGCCATGGACATCAAACTATTTTTTAGCACATGAATGTTTGCACCCACTTCCCTGAGCTTCTTTCTCAACTCTGTGGTCTCATTTGCCGTTAGCCTAGCAGAAGTAAGATAAACTGCTTTGGAATTTTCCATCAAAACCTTGTAATCAGCTAAAATCTTTTCTTTTACACTTCTTACTTTTGCCACGATGTTAAATTAACTAAATATCATACACTTTTCGCACCCCCCGAAGCGCGAAACAAACTAAGAAACCCGATAAAAAAGCCTGAGTAAACAGAACCAGAAAGTATTTTTTACTTTTATGGTTTGTCTCATCAGGACTTACTTGTACAAACCGTACAAAGCCGGATTTCTTAGACAAAACGGATTTTAGCAGAAATCTGTCTTTTTTGTAACGTTCTATTTATCTTTATCATCCCCCAAATAAAGAGTTTCTGGTAAGCCTATTTGTGTTCTAGGGAATACTGTCTGAGAATTATAAGCATTTCATTGTTATCAAATTCAAAATACCCAGTACCATCGACATCGATCTCAACAGATTTTTGTTCCTCCATTCTGATTAATCGTACTTTGCCTTTGCCTATAATACCCACGATTGGTATGTGGTTATCTAATACAGTGATGTATCCAGACAGAGTAGGGAGTATGACTCTATCAAACTCATCGTGTATCAAGTTACAGTCTAAGGTGTACGCCTTTACAACCATATCTACATTTACTTAGATTTTTCAAAGTCCTCGATGACTTCTTCTATGGACCCTTTCATGTAGAAGAAATCCTCTGGGATTTCATCAAGGTCACCATTTAATATCTTCTCAAAACCTCTTACTGTATCTTCCCTTCTTACATATTTACCCTCCCTCCCGGTAAATTGTTTTGCTACAAACATAGGCTGCGTAAAGAACTTCTGTATTTTTCTGGCTCTAGACACAACTAACTTATCGTTCTCACTCAATTCCTCTACACCCAAAATCGCTATTACATCCTGTAGTTCTTTGAACTTTTGTAAAGTTTTAACCACTCCTTGCGCCACGTTGTAGTGGTGTACTCCGACAATTTCCTCTGTTAAGGCTATTGACTTTGAGGAAAGCTGATCTATTGCAGGAAAAACGCCCTGTTCCGCTAGGTTTCTAGAAAGAGATATCGTGGAATCAATGTGACTAAACGTGGTTGCCGGAGCTGGGTCAGTGTAGTCATCGGCGGGGACGTATATGGCCTGGACAGAAGTTATTGATCCGTTTATGGTTGATGTTATTCTCTCTTGTAATTTACCCATTTCCTCAGCCAGTGTAGGTTGATATCCTACTTCCGATGGAAATCTGCCAAGTAAAGTTGATACTTCAAGACCTGCTTGAGTAAATCTAAATATATTATCAATAAACAACAACACATCCTTCTTAAGCTCGTCTCTAAAGTATTCAGCTGCTGTCAATGCAGAAAATCCCACCCTAAATCGTGGGCCGGGTGGCTCATTCATTTGACCAAAAAAGAGCACGGTTTTATCCAATACGCCAGATTCCTTCATTTCGTGGTACAAATCGTTTCCTTCTCTAGTCCTTTCCCCAATACCAGCAAACACGGAGTAACCGCCGTGCGAGGTAGCAACATTATATATAAGCTCTTGTATAATCACGGTTTTCCCCACACCAGCACCTCCAAAAATTCCGACCTTACCTCCTTTTATGAATGGACAAACCAAATCTATAGCCTTTAAACCAGTCTCAAAGATTTCTATTTTAGGTATCAATTCCTTAAATTCTGGAGCAGATCTGTGTATGGACCACTTATTACTCGTAATTAGTTCGCCATTCCCGTCGATTGGCTCGCCCAGCACATCGAGCATTCTCCCTAATAATTCTTCTCCGACGGGTATTTTAA
>CALKYB010000112.1 GCA_938003565.1 uncultured bacterium | reverse complement strand
TACCAAGCTACAAAAAACTCTATCGCATAGGCATAGGTAAGAATACCCGAAGTAAAAAGGATCAACTGACTAATCTTATCAAAATGCCAATCAGTAAGGTAATTCTCTAAATTGAAAGCTTTTCGCAAAGGAATGATTATTGTCAGCACCATCGCCAAGCCTGAGAAGATAGCTCCCGCAACAAAGTAAGGAGGAAAAATTGTAGTATGCCAACCAGGCACGTTACCCATTGCAAAGTCCCAGGATACTACTGAGTGAACTGAGAGAACTAGAGGAGTAGCCAAAGCAGCAAAGAAGCCATAGGCAGCCATATAATGTCGCCAGTTTCTATCGCTGCCCTGCCAACCAAGAGAAGCAAGGGTGTAAAGGGTCCTGCGAAAAGGAGTCTTCGCTCGATCTCTGGCAGCCGCAATATCAGGAATTAGTCCAATTATAAAAAATAACACTGACACTGTCAGATAAGTACTTACAGCAAATACGTCCCACAAGAGAGGAGAACGAAAATTAACCCACAAGTATCTTTGGTTTGGATAAGGCAATAACCAATAAAAGTTCCAAGGTCTTCCTAAGTGGATGATAGGAAAAAGACCAGCAGTCGCAACGGCGAATACTGTCATCGCCTCCGCAACTCGATATATAGGCACCCTCCACTTTGCTCTAAAAAGAAATAAGACCGCGGAAATTAATGTTCCAGAGTGAGCTATTCCAACCCAGAAAACAAAATCCGTAATGTAAACACCCCACATAATAGGATGAGTAATACCGGCCATGCCGATACCATTCATGAGTTGCCTTGACCAAGAATATCCTCCAAGACCAACTCCACAAAGAGCAGTAATAAATAATATAGACCAACCAACCCCGGGAACATCCAGAGTCTTTAGAATATCTCTATCAACTCTTGCGTAATCAGTTTTCGGATCTTCAAAAAGCTTTATCATTTCTCAGGCTACTAGTTTTCTTAGCTTCATAGTTCTTAAACAATACTTAAACTTCAAAAATTCTTGGATTGGGACTAATGTCCCGCCCCATGGCTGTCTTTGGAGTGACTATTCTTACCTCCATGCCCATGATCATTGTGGCCATGAGTTTGAGCAGCCGAATGATCTTCAACTCCTCCCTTCCCAGAGCCCATACCTTGAGGCTTGATCTTAGCCATATAAGTGACAGCTGGCTGGGTATTAATCACAGAATCGAGCACCTTATAGCCACGCTCACTTCGAGATTTTTTCGAAACCTCACTCTTTCGATCTTTCAAATTTCCAAAAGTAATGGCATCGGTTGGACAGGTTGAGGCGCATGCTGGTTGAATATCTCCATCTTCAACCGGACGGCCCTCATTTTTGGCGTTGTTTGTCCCCTCTCGGATTCTTTGCACACAAAACGTACATTTCTCCATAACCCCTACGGTTCGAACCGTAACATCTGGGTTTAGCTGCCAATTACTCGGCTCCGGCCAGGTATAATGAAACCAATTAAAACGCCGCACTTTATAACTGCAGTTATTGGAACAATAACGAGTTCCAACACAACGATTATAAACCATCGAATTCAAACCTTCTTCGTTATGATAAGTGGCGTATACTGGACAAACTGGTTCGCAAGGAGCATTTCCACAATGCTGGCACATCATAGGTTGAAAACCTGTAATAGGTTTATCGCTATCCTCTTCCTCATAGCGATCAATTCGCAACCAGGACATTTCACGTCCTTCACTACAAAGTTTCTTACCAACGACAGGAATATTGTTCTCAGCGTAACAAGCAACTACACAAGCAGAACAGCCGGTGCAGCTTGCAAGATCAATCGACATCCCCCAACGATAACTGGGATGCTCCATTTGTTCGTACATCTGAGGGGGTTCTTTCTGCGGACCCAAGGCTAAGGGATCGTGATGCCCACCTTTATGGTGCTGGTCCGGCACCTTAAAATCAGCTGGGTGTTCCCCATCCTTATGATGAGTCTCTCCGTGATGCCCATGATCGTCGTGGTCATGATCACCGCCCGCGTCAACCGTCCTCAAAATACCACGCCCCAACTGATCCGTATACTCTTGAGTCTTTACAAACTCATCGGCAGTTGATCCTTTTCGAATCCCACCAATAGGCACGACGAAACTACGGTTAAACCCTTCGGTGGGTGGTAAAATACTAAAAGCGTTAGCCCCAATACCATTCGCATAACGACCCATACTTTTATGGCCCTGACCTAAAGGCACAGCCACTAAAGATGGATGAATATTCTTAGTAGGAAAAGCTGGAACTTCAATTGCTCCATGCTCCGAGCGCAACTGGATTAAATCCCCTTCCTCAACCCCTAATTCTTTTGCTTTGCTCTCATTTATCTCGGCCCAACTGCCCCAAACAACTGAAGTAATAGGGTTTGGTAACTCTTGAAGCCATGGCCGATTAGCGGAGCTACCATCAATAGACGAGATAGTTGGGAAAGCCATAAAATTCTCACTTGAACCTGCTTTCTCAACCTTAAGAGTTGAACTTTTGTTGAAAGAAAATGGAGCTACTTCCTCCTTCTGTTTTTCCGAAGCAATGTAAATCCCTTCCTCAACGAACTTATCCCAACGCTGATCAAAGTCATCAATCTGCATTAAAGCGTTCCACTGTTCTTTGATATAGTCGTAAAAAGAAGTTGCTTTTCCAAACTTGATATCAAGTGATCCAGCTATAGATATTAAAGTATCACCGAGGGACTGAGTTTTATACAAAGGCTGCATCGCGGGTTGGTTCAAACTATAAAACCCTGCTCGCGAATTACTGTCACCCCAAGATTCAAAACTCGTACTAGCTGGCAGAACCACGTTTGCAAAGCCAGTTGTTTCATCCAAGTTAGTAGCAAGAGAAACAATAAATGGAACTTTGGCTAAGGCTGCAGAAAAACTATCCTTAAGTGGCAAGTTAAAAACTGGATTGGAACCTGCAATAATCATTGCACCAATGGTTGATGGTTTAGCAACCATTCGCGACACAAGTTCTTTGACACCTTGGGCACTACTACTAGCCTTACCCCGACCGCGACGAAGCTTGACTGTTTTTCCTACGTTACCCAGAAGACTATTGATCGCATTTGCCAGAACCGCACAGGTAACTGCGTTCTCACCACTTACTGAGGAGCCACCAGCCACAA
>CALKYB010000111.1 GCA_938003565.1 uncultured bacterium | reverse complement strand
AGCTTTTGCGTTTTTAGCTAATGCTCTCTATGTGCCAATCGAGTCACCGCTAAAAGAAGCAGCTAAGTCTCAGAGTAACTTTGAGGGTTATGCTGCTCGGATGGGGAAGTTAGCTTTTGAGACGCAATTCAGTGAGCAGTCAGGGGAAGCCTCTATTTCTTAGTTGGCGATTGGTTAAGGTGTAGTAATTTCGCGCCAGTTACAAAAAGAAGTGGAAGTCCTCTGAGAATATTTGGTCGGGCTTGTCTTTGAAATTCCTCCCTAAAAGTTTTTGTCTCAAGTATATACTGCGCCTCATTTAAATTTCAGTTTTTAGTAGTGCTGTTGAGCAGCGCAGCTTCGCAAGAAAAGCTAGTTGGGCTTGGAAAATCAGCTTTATTTGATATTTTCTAGCCAAGACCAGTGGTCTTGTAGTCATAAATGGGTTTCAGTATATAATTTACTGGTAGTGCTAGCGCACTGCTATACTCCGGGGTGAAGATTATTTATAAATGCCGAAGTTTATAGTGGGCGGGGTATATTCCTAGAGAGCAGGAGTCCTGCTAAGAATTTCGCTCGGCCGATTTTGTATTTGATAACTCCAAAAGCTGATGCGAATTCGCACTCAATGTTTTTTAGGTATTTTTGGTATCTTGAGAATTCAGACCCTAGAACCCAGCAGTCTATATCCTTAAAAACTTTTTCTTCTTGAGTTCGGCAGCTTGAATTTGGTTTGGTGACTTCGATTAGTCTGCAAATGTTTGTAGTATTGTCTGGTGAAGCTTTCTCTTCACTTAAGATTTCTCTCGCGAGTTCTATACTTTTGTCTTCATTATCGGGAGCTGACGGATCATAAATAGCATCATGGGAAAAGTAGGCAATCGTCATTATCGGTCGATTCTCGTTCGTAGTCTTGTTCTGCAAAAGCTCAAGACATTCCTGAAGGTGTTGGAGCCCGTGATGTGCTCGTTGATGTTCGCTATATCGTTGCATTAAGTTCTCATAGACAGGAGAGTAGTCTCCAGATAGATTAAGATCGTTCCAGTAGCTTTTGAAGATGGCTTTCCATCTTTCGTGCTCGAATGTGGGTAGTGCACACATTCGGTATTTTTACTATTCTTTTTCTTGTTTTAGAGGGGATTTCTTAGGTTTATCCTAAAGGAAATCGACACCCAAGCTAAGAGGTTAGTTTATGTCTTTGCTAGAAAAAATAAAATCGAAGTGTTTCTTTAAACAGCGTATTCTTATGAGGTGCCTTCTTTGCTTTGTGATTCTTACTCTATTGGGAATGCTGGTCTGTTCCACCTGTTTTTCAGAAACAATTCCCTCCAGCTCCCGCGCGAGAAAAGCAATAAAGAAGACCACTCCGATTTTAGCAGAACAGTTGGAAGAGAAAAACTTAAGTCTTGGCTCTAAGGTGTTTATTCGAATTTTCAAAGAGTCCAAGAAGCTCGAAGTTTTCCTCGAGAAAGATGGGAGATTTGAGTTATTTAAAGAGTATCCCATTTGCTATTTTTCAGGGAAGCTTGGGCCTAAGGTGAAGCAGGGAGATTATCAGGCTCCAGAGGGATTCTATTTCGTTAAGCCTATTCAGCTAAATCCAAACAGCAGTTATCATCTATCCTTTAATCTTGGTTATCCTAACAAGTATGATCGGGCGCATGGTAGAACTGGAAGCTTACTGATGGTTCATGGTAGGTGTGTTTCCATTGGATGTTATGCAATGGGCGATAAGAATATTGAAGAGATCTTTACACTTATAGATGGAGCTTATCGTAATGAGCAAAGTTTTGTGAGAGTTCACATATTTCCATTTCGGATGAATGCCATAAACCTTGCTGAGCATAGTGATTCTAAGTGGAAGGATTTTTGGGAGAATTTAAAAGAGGGCTATGATTATTTTGAGGAGAAGAGAGTGCCTCCAAATGTTTTAGTCGAAAATCAGCGGTATATCTTTGAGTAGGGAAGGGTGAGTTCTATGGTTAAGGTACTAGAATCTGGATTGCTGGGAGCATTTTTTTGTTTTCTGTTTCTCACTCCGAATTTGGCGGCCGAGCCAAGTGAAAAAGTTAAGCAGGTAGTCGACGCTGCTCGATCCCAGGTTGGTAAGACAGTGGGCTATGATCCTAGTTACGTGAAGCTAAAGTATCCTGGAGGGGATGTTCCCATCGAAACAGGGGTTTGTACCGATGTAGTGATTAGAAGTTTCAGGGCTATAGGTATTGATTTGCAGAAGGAATTGCATGAAGATCTTAGTGCCAATTTTTCCCTTTATCCTAACAAAGAAGTCTGGGGATTAACTAAGGCTGATAAGAATATTGATCATCGGAGAGTTCCTAACTTGCGTGTGTTCTTCAGTAGAAAAGGCCAGAGTCTAAGTATTAAAAATTTTAGAAGTTCAAATGCAAAACCGGGTGACGTGCTTACCTGGAAGCTTCTTCCTCATGGAGCTACTCATATCGGAGTTGTCTCTGATCGAAAGAGTCGATTTTTAGGTAAACCACTCGTAATTCATAATGTTGGTGAGGGGGCTCGGGAGGAGAATATTATTGGTAGCTTTGGGTATAAGCTAACGGGTCACTATAGATACTTACCGACCAAGTAGTTGCTCTCTTGCTTTTTTTTAGAGGTTTAACGTTTCTTTGATGGAATCAATTACTTTGATTTTATTGAGCCTGAGTCCATAGAAAATATTTGCAATAATTTCTCTGAAAAAGAAATAAGGCTCTTTTGGATAGCGGCTAGTGAGGTAGGTGGAGGCATGCAAATCAAAATCTTTTAGGTCGGTCTGGCCTGCTAGTAATTTGATTCTTCCAAGATGAAAATCATTTGATACTAAAATATAAGAACGGGAAGTATCTAGATTGCGAAGAGTAGAAAGAGTATCTAGACCTTTGTAGTCGAGGGTCAAAACACTCTCGGGCAATTCCGCATCAATTGTAACAAGTTTCTTCATCATGTCGACCTCGTGCATAGCATTGCGACTTGGTCCACCAGAGGCGACAATGCAAGAGATTAGTTTCTTCTTGTACAGATCTGCAGCAGAAAACGTTCGATCAGACAATGCATGTGAAGCAATATTTCCATCCCAAACTGCCGCTCCAAAAATTACAGCGCAGTCTTTCTTTGTCGAGGCTTCAGAATTATAAAACCAAGCTACGTGGGCTGCGCTTAGTAGTGTGCCAAGTATGCAGATAAGTAGCGAAACTTTGATCCATTTTACGAGAAATGTTTTGAGTTTTTGCAAGGCGCTGATCTCCTGTGCCGCAATACTGTTTGGTTTTGCATCTTACAAGTTCAAATAAGTTTCTACTAGAAATTTTGCTCTATGAATATTCTTCTTCGGGTTGGTAGAGAGCTAGGGGTTTAGTGGTCTAGACCTTCCGTTTCTTACCTAGACTGTTCCTCCTTATTTCAATTCTCAAAAAGACAAGGGAGGAGAATACCTTACCTGCGTGCTGCAGAGTAGTTGATTTTTTTAGTGCTAATATCTAGTATGGGGGCCTGTGTTGTATTCCCATAATCCGGCAAAAAAAGATGTATATTTCCTCCCGGCTATTAATTCTTTCATTATTTGTTTTTCCGTTGTTTGCTCAAGCTGAAACCCTTCGAGGGGAGTTCTCGCGGGCTGTGGTTGATCGTTTGGATGGTTTGTCGGAAACGCAAAGTTTTATTGAACTATCTGATTTT
>CALKYB010000110.1 GCA_938003565.1 uncultured bacterium | reverse complement strand
GGTTTGTTGTCTATTATGGTTGTAGTTGTAGATGAGGTTGACGTAGTAGAAGTAGTTGTTGTGCTGGTAGATGTTGTTGTAGTGCTAGGCGGTATAGTTGTGGTTGTCGTAAGAGTAGGTTGAGTAGTCGTAGTCGATGTTGATGATGTAGTGGTTACTCCTGTTGCAAAAGTTCTGAACTGTTTCACATCAGTCTTCAGCGTGCGAGCACCTCTTCTATGGGCTCTTACGGAAATTCTGTAGTAGTAAGTGGTATCGGGTTTTAGATTTGATAAGGTTTCTTGTTGCTCTCCGGAAATAAAACGACTTTTGTAGGCTCCTCTTGAAGAGAGAAAAGTTGGGCTGGTTCCGTAGTGAATTTGCGACCGCACTGCGCCCTCTGCCTCGAATACGATAGTGGCTGAGGATGCAGAGATTCCTTTTACCTCATTTGTGATTAAGTTAGGGACACTTCCTTGAGAAAACCCTTCTGATGAAAAGGAAACTAGGAGGATGAACAAAAAAATTCTTACCGCATGATATACATTTCGCATTTTTAAGACTTCCTTGGTAAGAGAGTTTAGACCTGGTCTTTGAATATAAGTCGGTGGCAACAGTAGAGATCTAAAGGTTTTTCTGGAGTGAGCTGGATTTTTAATCCTTGCAAGTAACTAAAGAGATTGCTCACCTAATTTCCTTGATTAATCTGATTAACTAGTTTGAATTACGATAGTTAGTGATTCAAATAGCCTAGTAAGTAAGGATTGATACGATGTTAAATATGCTTCTAATTGGAGATTTCCATTTTGATGGGAGATTGATTTTCAAAAACTTGCTACCAAGACAGTTTTGATTTGGCGAGCTAAAGGATCTCGGCGCTCAGAGCCTGTCGAGAGAGAATCCTGCATTAAAAATTCAGATTACGTCCAATTGTAGCAATAGATTCAAACATACCTTAGGCTAGCCTGAAAACATTTCATTGGCTAGACAGAGACAATGTTCTAAATTAAGCTTTTACAGTGTCAAACAACCAAATATTTACTTGTTAGTTAAGAATTTTAGGAGATAAAAATGGATTTACTTTCAATTGGGAAACAGCTTCTTGGAGCTAAGCTCGGTAGTAACGGTCAAGGAGTCATGGAAGCAGTTAAGGGTTTGACTGGCGGCGAAGGGCTTAATCTTCAAGGTCTTGCTGGTTTGCTTCAGCAGAACGGACTTTCTGAGCAGGTGCAGTCTTGGCTTGGAGATGGCGAAAATCAGGAGGTAAGTACTGAGCAACTTGAGCAAGCTCTTGGTCAAGAGAATATTCAGAACGCAGCAGCTAAGATGGGTGTTGAAAGTAGTGAAGCAGCAGCTTCTCTTAAGGACATTCTTCCAGAGTTACTGAATAATGCCAGCAGCGGCGGCTCAATTACTGACAAGTTCAGTGATGCAGGCGGTTTGCTAAATGCAGCAAAAAGTTTGCTCTCTTAGAGATCAGTTTTGCTCCTAGTATCTACTCGTTTTAGGTGCTAGGGGCTCTCACCTCACTCCCTCTAGGTCTAATGATTCCCATAGCTTAGTTGTTGAGTCCTAAAATATGCTTATTTATGATAGGTGTATGTCTGTTTAGAATAAGACCAAGTCAATCTATTCGAGTAGAAAAGTTTCTAACATCCTTCGCTTAGGCAAAGATTTTTTCTTGACCAACAGAGGGGTGAGTGATGAGAGGTTCAAATAGATGGTTGTTTCTGAAAAGAAAAATCGGGCTCGCTTTAATACTGAGCTTTTTAGGTGTTTCACTGCTTGTAATTCCGCTTATAGGCCCATTTTTGGCTACAATTTGGCAGCATGTCATTGGTTACTATATAGCTGTGCTCCTGGCGGATGGAACAGAAGCTTGGGCTAAAAGGCAGTTCTTTGCGCAGCAAGAGAATCCTTTTTTGTCAGTGCTGATAATGGGCATTGCTACAGAGCCAGAGATTCGAGCTGCTTTTAGTAATGATTATGGCGTCGATATTCTTGTTCCATTTTCTATAGAGGAACTTTGTGATCAGAGATGTCCTCATCTTCTGGATGAGTTAGATAAATGGAAGAAACCAGGGGAGCTAATTATTGAAATCCCGGCTGATATGAAGGAATTTGTCTTCGATATTCTGGTTTCAAATTTTTCGAAAGTTCTGAATACAGGTCCACTGGAGGGCACTTTTTTGCTATTCGCAGTCAATGAGGAGAAGTCGCTTCGTCAAGGAGTGAAGGTAATAGCTGTCCAAAAATCAGTTCTTCAGAGATTTCATCCAGTTGTTGAAAGTAGTGACTCCCGAAAGATTACAACTGAATACGAGGGTAATCGAGTGAAACTAGATACCTTAAAGCGGCTAGCAGTTTTAGTTCTTGATGAAAATGGCGAGCTGCATTTATCAGAAGAGTCAGGTCAGTATCCTGGTGATCGAGATCTGTTCGGCCAGGCTTCCAGTATAAATAACTCTGGAGGAGAAGTTGAGGAGGAGGAAAGGTGTGTTACTAGACGCCCGATAGCGATCGATTTTGGCTTTCGAGAGGAGAAAGTAGATCATGCAAAAGCCGCTTGAACCGAATTTCTGATGAATCCTGGTCAGACTTAAGTTTTTTGAAAAATTGGTTTAATTTCTCACCCCTCTAACTCTAGAAAATGCTACCTAGTTGCGCTAAGTAGGTGTAGCCTTAGACCGCCTTAGCTGGTTCAAGCTTTTCTTTAAAAGTATTTCATATGAGTATCTCAGATTATTCCCTAATGGGGTATTTAGAGAACAGCC
>CALKYB010000109.1 GCA_938003565.1 uncultured bacterium | reverse complement strand
GTATAATGGCCTCGCTCATGCTCGGCTTATACTGAAACTATGGAAGGTAAACTAAAATACCGAAATTTATAGTGATTTCAGTATACAAACTTGGGCGCTAAACTTTTGACTTATTGGGCCCGTGTTAAGATTATCGTTTCGCAACCACACACTCAGTAGGAGAGTAGCGAAGACCGGACGTGTAGGTTTCCCAATTTTCTGTGTTAACCGTATCTCCTCCACCAAAAACCACCAGATAGGCTCGAAAGTCTCGATAGGCAGGATCTTCAGTAAAATGTAGATTCTTTCGATTAACAACTAAATTTTGGTCAACAAATACCTGAAGTATTCCATCTCTATTGATTCCATTCCGAGGGTTTGAGCTTAAGCTATTTAGCTTCACTCGCATGCAGTAGTGGTGCCAACCGTTATCTCTAATTCGATCAATTCCTACACGTCGAGGTTTAGTAAAGGGTCCAATATTTTCTCCAAACTGTCTTGTGGCGCCGTTCTGCTCTAAAAAATTATTTGAATCGGTATGATACGTTTCCACGTTTATCTGTCCTGTGTTCGTAAATCCAAAACCTCCTGAGTGTACCATTCGTGCTGACCAAGCATGTCCTAAACCATTTACGCCCTTAGCCCCATGATACCAACCCCCTGCACCTCCTGCTTGCCCACCAACACCAGCAGCATACTTGGCTTCCCATTGAGCTTTTGTCTGCTTTCCAGGTTTAAACGCCGAATAACCCACCGTTTTCTTAGCTGCGAGTCCGTATAGCTTTGTTGGTTGCCCGACATTATTTCGATTTTCAAATCTTTGCCACCACGACATATATACCTCGTCCCCCTCAATTTCGTCGAGACTCCAATGTATTATTCCACCCGATAGCCCATTACCGTGTGGTGGCCGCTCTACGACATGACTCATACAACCTTCGCCTGAAGGAGAGGGTGACCAAGGACAGGGTCCATAGGACATCTGCTCAGAAGCCTGTTCATACATATATCTAGGGTCACTTGAATCTAATGGATTTACTATTGAAAATGATCCGGCGTTCGGCTTAGAACCGTCGGTGTTGACTTCTTTAACTTTGTCAGTCGTAAATTCAAACCACTCGGAAACCAAATTTTTGCTATTGGAAGCCCTACCCGAGAAATGAATACGAAATTCATATCGAGTATCAGCATCCAAATTTTTCAATTTTTGTGTGTGAGTCTTGTGAGTAAAACTATCCTCCTTTATTCCAAACAAAGTACTACTCTTATTCTTCCCATACTCAAGTTGAGCTTCACTGTAATCGGAGAATGCAAAGCTAATTGCAACGTCGTTAGTTCCAGCATCATGAGTTGGATCGCCTAAGAGTTTTACAACTGGCGAGGGTTTAGTTGTGGTAGTCACTACAGTGGAGTCAGGGACTCCGCTAGTTCTGAACTCAATGATATCGGAATAAGCTAGCTTTCTACCATTGCGAGCCTCGACTTTGAAAAAATAGGTGGTATCTGGCTCAAGGTTTTTTAGGCTTTGAGAAAATTTATCTTTTCTCCACAATTGATAAGCTCCAAATTTTCCAAATTCTTTTGTCTTACCAAATAAAATCTTCCCAGAAGCTGGTTCACTAAAATCAGATTTAATCTCTGCGCTATTTCCCGTAATAGAGCTAACCCGAACATTGCTTACACTCAGGGCATGAGTACTTGGCTGTTTCACAGATCTAACACGTCTTGTACGACAAGGACGATCCCCGTTTAAACCATATCCATCACCATCTGGATCAACGCATTCAGCTATCGATCCAATTGGAGTAATAAGTAAAATCGTCAAAGAAAAAATATAAAATTTTGAATACATTAACTCGATACCTTTTAGCTCTAGTGGTGGATACAGTATGTAAAGGTCAACCTTTAACGGAAACTTGTACTTCAAACTTTAGTGAAACCTATTGAATCCAATCCACTGAGAACCAATAGTTACTTCATAAAAATTTTCCTAAGCAACAACAGACACATGGTCGATTTGATCCTAATCAGATAATCCTCTCTAAACCGAAAGTTTGGTAAATGAAGGGGATGAACGACTGTTCTAGCTATATTTTTGCTCCCGGTGCTAAGTCAATTACACTGCATTAAAAGCACCTTCCCGAGGCACAAACTTCAACCTAAACTTAAAATTTTCAAAAAATATGAAGTAAAACAGATACCTACTCGACTAGCGTCTGGGACCCAAGGAGATTCAGCCCATATCAAATAGGTTGGGGCGCCTAAAGTTTCGAGAAGACCTATCCGATCTTCATAATGAAGATCTAACACAAAGTACTTATTTCAAATTTTATGTAGAGGAATTTCAAGGATATGCAAGACACAAATCATTCTCTAAAAGCTCTACTATTTATTATTCTAATTTTCATTTCAGGGACGTCTTTGGCTCAGAGTGCTCCAGCTAAACTTATTACTAACGAAGTAGAAGAAGTTACACACTCATCAGCGACTATAATATTCGAATCCGACGTTCCAGTGCGCTCGCAAATTCACTATGGAACTAACGGAAATATGCTCGTATTTCGGGGACGCTACAATAGTCGTTTTGCTACCGGAGAGAAGCGTGAGACCTTATCCAACTTGCAGCCCGACACTACCTACTACTACAGCATCGCGCTAAGAACTCACACAAGAGGAGCTCTCACACACAAAAGTGCTATTAAACAGTTTAGAACCTCTAGCTTAACCACCACAACAACTCTACCGACAACTACCACTTCGACTACGACTACGACTACGACTACGACTATAAGCACGACTACAACTACCACAGCTCCTAGCACTACATCCACAACTCTAACCACCACAACTACAACACTGCCACCTATTTCCGGAGCAACGACTTTCTCTGAGATTGAAAATCTTGGCATGCAAGGAAACTGCTATAGAGATGATGATCACTACATCGCCGAATATTTATATCTCAATCCCGATACTTGTTATTGGAGAGTAGAGAACAATGGTGGGGAGAAACAGATTGTTCCTTTAGACGTACCACCAATTCCCCAAGATGCAACAGCGCTTCCAGCACCGTCGGGTGGCGATGATACAAGCGCGATTGAGACGATAATTAACGCCGCTCCATATAAAACATTCTACGGAACCGGTGAGACCTATCGCCTCGATAGTTTAGAGATTCTTCAAGATGGGACTGTAATTTACGACATGCCTAGTATACCGGCTAATCTCTCAGTTGGTAGAATGATTCACATTAATGGGGCAAATGACGTCAAATTATTCGACAGTCCTCAAGATGGTCAAAACAATCCTGAATTCTATGTCGGTATTCAAGCGGAAGGTGATAGGTTCCATATAGTGCGTTCTGGCCTTACAAATATGTTCCATAAAAGCGGAAAAAGTGGTGGCGGTGTATACATTCGTCGTCGACAAGAAGATTTTCATATCGCATGTAATACTTACAAAAATATTCTTAGCCAAAAAAGTGGAACCGGCACCGCCAGAGCAAATGCTATTTGGCACAACGGTGGAAACGTAACCGCATCAGGTGACGGCTATATCGTGAATAACATTGCCGAAAACTTGCAAAGCACAGGAGACCCAGTCAATGGTGGAAAAGATGCTGAATTTTTGACGATGCAATCTTTTACGGGGCATGATGGATATGTTCGAGTATTCGGGAATAGAGGCATAGATGCTGGGAAAAGATTGGCCAAATTTCAAGCCACCGGCGGATCAAAAGTTCTTTCCAACTACTATGAATGGAAAACCAACGAAACACCTGAGCTTGGCCTCAGAACTAGATTAGCAATCGTGAGCCTACCCGGATTTAATGCCTCAAATGTAATAGTCAGGAATAATAGATTCAAGATAAACGGTAACAAAAACTGGAGCTACGTCTTTATGAACAACACCAAAAATGGAGCGGCGGGCAACCAAGAAAATGTTCATTTTGACTGCAATGACATTGAAATCAACAACCCCTGGAATGGAGAAAGATACGACCAAATTGTTTTTGTCGGTCGTGATAAAAGCGGTGGATCTGGTGGCACAGACTCGTCAATGGAACCTTCAAACTCTACAATAGAAAACAATAGAATTTATGGCACAGGCTCTGTAAATTGGCACTATTGGATGGGTCAGGGGTTTGACCTAAACAGTGGTCCACTACAGCCAACCAACAACACTTTCAATCTCAGCGGTGCAGGAAGCCCTCAACAGGGTATCGAAAGACAAAACTAACAGTGAGAGCTTCAGGAAAGTAAGTCTCTCTCTGTTCTTTCTATACTGCTATCTGAAAGGTCTTACCAATAGGATTGTTCAAGGAAAGTTGTTAGGAGCCCAGCAGGATCTTTGGCGCAGAACGGAGAGCAGTCAACGTTCTGGTGGCGGAATGAATCCAATGGAATTGTCAGAGTATCACTTAAGTTTGGACGAAAACGGCCTCACTGTCTCGACAACCAAGGACCAAACGAACCTTGACTTTAACTTCTCTGAATCAATTGGATGGTGGACAACCGGAAAAAAATTGTCTATCGCAGAGATGATTTGGCTCCATAACTTGATACAGAGCTCAGGCATCCAGGGTGTCCTACAATCATTGTGGAGAAACACCGAACCCTACCAGCGCGGTTTTAATGAGACCAGGGCTGCTTAATCGGAAGCAACTTCCGAATGCTCA
>CALKYB010000108.1 GCA_938003565.1 uncultured bacterium | reverse complement strand
GCCATTTGCTGATTTCAATGGTACTGTAGATGATGTTAAGCCTGATAAAGGAAAGTTGAGAGTTCTAATCAGTATTTTTGGTAGGAATACGCCAGTGGAACTTGACTTTGTGCAGGTAGAAAAGGCATAAGCAGTGTCGCTTTGTGAAGAGGGGTAGCCCTTTTTCTAAATTTTAGTGTTTTCGTAGAAGAATAATGAATAGGGAGAAGTGAGATGGCACCACCAAAGAAGGTGACTGGTCAAATCAAGTTGCAAATTCCTGGAGGACAGGCAAACCCGTCTCCTCCCGTTGGTCCAGCTTTGGGTCAGCATGGTGTTAACATCATGGATTTTTGTAAGGCTTTTAACGATAAAACAAAAAGCCAACAGGGGACTGTTCTGCCTGTCATTATTGATGTCTATGCGGATAGGAGTTTTGACTTTATTGTAAAGAGTCCACCAGCTTCGTTTCTGATAAAGAAGACAGCAAAGTTAAAGAAAGGCTCTGGCGAGCCGAACAAGGATAAAGTTGGTTCTTTGACATTGGACCAGCTCAAAGAGATTGCTGAAATTAAGAAGAACGATTTGAGTGCGAATGATCCTGAAGCGGGTGCCAAGATTATAGCTGGAACTGCCAGAAGCATGGGTGTGAAGACACCGTTTTTTGAGTAGGCCAGAACTAGTTTAAAGTTGAAAAGTAACTTTGAAATAAATTTCAAGATATATTTTAGGAGTCGAAATGGCTAAAGAAGGTAAAAGATTGAAGGAAGCCAGGAAGCTTGTTGAGGCTGACAAGATCTACACCCTTGAGGAGGCCTCTAATATATTGGCGTCTTTTCCTAAAACTAAGTTTGACGAGTCCGTTGACATGGCTATTAAGTTGGGTGTCGATCCGCGAAAAGCTGAAGAGAATGTTCGAGGAACTGTTTCTCTCCCGCATGGAACTGGTAAAACTCAACGTGTTGTGGCTTTTTGTAAGGGCGACAAGGTTAAGGAAGCCGAAGCTGCAGGGGCGGACTTCGCAGGAGCTGAAGAGTTAGTCGAGAAGATCCAGGGTGGATGGCTCGAGTTCGACGTTGCGGTAGCTTCTCCGGACTGCATGATGCACGTCGGAAAGATTGGAAAGATATTAGGACCTAGGGGCTTAATGCCTAATCCTAAGGTAGGAACTGTTACGCCGGATGTTGGAAAAGCAATTTCCGCTATCAAGTCCGGACGAGTAGAGTATCGTGTCGAGAAGAATGGTATCGTGCATGTCGGTGCAGGGCGAGTTTCGTTCGGTGGTGCTAAGATTAAAGAAAATCTTGAAGCTGTGATTGATTCGATCGTGAAAGCCAAACCGAAAACATCGAAAGGAATCTATTTACAGAATATCCATTTGTCTAGCACAATGGGTCCTGGAGTTAAGGTTGATGCCATTCCTTTTCGTTAGGTAGTAGAGAACTTTTGTTTAGATAACACTTTTAAAGAATATTATTTTATAGTCTCGATTAGGTAATTAAGATGGAAAGAGCTCAAAAAGAGTCAGCAGTAGATGAGATAGGCAAAGAATTTGCTGCTTCAGGAGCGGCTTATCTCGTGGACTATAAGGGATGTTCTTGTGATGAACTGACCTCTCTTCGAAATGATCTACGTGAGGCAGGTGCAAAATTTTCTGTGGTAAAAAATACACTTACCAAACGTGCGATTTCCGATACTCCGGTTTCAGGCTTGGATACTTTTTTAACTGGTCCAACAGCTGTTGTTTGGGCTGGTGAAGATCCTGTAGGGCCAGCAAAAGTAATTGCGAAGGCTGCCAAAGATATTGAGAGTTTTGACATTAAAGGTGGGGCTTTTGAGGGTGAGATAATTGAAGTAGGGGCTATTCAAGAATTGGCTACCCTGCCAAGTAAAGAAGAGCTTTACGCGAAGCTTCTTGGGCTTTTGATCGCACCTGCTACTCGCCTAGCTCAAACTATGAATGCACCTGCTACTCAGCTAGCGAGGTTGTTGGATATTCGAAGACAAGAGCTAGAGAAGACAGAGTAGACTTTTTTTTTCTTTTTTCATTTCGGCCCGGCCCTCTGTACCCTCCTTCATCGATAGCTCGATTGAATCGTTTGCTGTTGTCTTTTTGCCTGTAGCCTTTTTTAGCTCAGCACACTTGCTGAGATATCGTTTTTGACGGCCTGTTTAGTTTAGTAATATAGTCTTAAATTGTTTTGGCTATTAAAATTTGCTGGGCTGTATCGTGTGCCGACGATTGATATCTGGTAAGGATTTTTAGTTGATTAAAATAGTAGGTTATAAAATTTTATTTTGATTAAAATTTCTTGGCGGAGGTGGTTGTAATAGGCTAGGGGTTGTGTTACTCACGGCCGACGATATTTAGAGGCTGGAAAGGCGTTTGTTTAAGTATATTTGTTTTTCTCTTTTAAGGGAAGGACTAAATTCCTTGTGCCGCTAAATATTAGATTCAAACAGAATCAACTGCGAAGAGTAAGTTTATTTTGAATTTATTTTTAGATTTAACCTTTGAGTCGAATCTGTTTAAGAGTTTTAATTTTTGTTTAACAAAGTACGTGTGTAGGGAGAAATCTTAGGATGAGCGAAACAAATATAGATACTTTGGCGGAAACCATTGAGGGACTTTCTTTAATGGATGTTTCCAAGTTAGTTAAAAAGCTTGAAGAGGATCTCGACATTAGTGCTGCCGCACCTGTTGGTGTTGTTGCTGCGGCTCCTGGAGCTGCTGGTGGAGCAGCTGCAGAAGAGCAAACTGAATTCGAAGTAGTTTTGGCTGCTGCTGGCTCAGAGAAAATCAAAGTAATTAAAGCTGT
>CALKYB010000107.1 GCA_938003565.1 uncultured bacterium | reverse complement strand
TTAAATATTGACCTCTCAAACTCAGGTTTTAGTATATCCGAGCGTGAGCGAGGTAGCCAACACATATACCCTGCCAAATAATACTGTGAAGCGAAGCTTCGCAAGAAAATACGGAAAACGCTGGTTTCTCAGGATAATATGATTTTCTAGCCAAGACCTACGGTCTTGTAGTCATAAATGGGTTTCAGTATATAATTTACTGGCAGTGCTAGCGCACTGCTATACCCCGGGGTGAAAATTAATTATAAATGCCGAAGTTTATAGTGGGCGGGGTATATATTCATTTTAGATACTTTTGAAGTCCTGAGTTTAAAATCCTTTGTTTAAATTGCTAGTCTGCCTATTCTCTCGGGGTTTTCGGTTCTGATTTCATGCCTCGCATTTCTATCCTCGGCCAAATCAAAACCGTACTTACACCCAAACCGTCTAGCTTCATTGAGGTCGATTATATCGTCTTCTAGCCCCAGGACGATAATTGATTTTCTCGCAAGAGCTGGTCGGAGAAAAGGAGTCATATATAAGCCCTTAATGAATAAGCTTAGAACAAATATGTTTTCCGCAACAGCCACAGGAACAAAGTCAAAAAATTCGTCTGAAATTCGGCTTCGCAGCCAGGCGAGTGGTAGAGTAAGCCAAACTAACCAGTATAGGAATTGAAAGAAATCGCCTTCCCACCAAAAATCAGTTTCATAACTACGCTTAGCAGCCTTGTCTAGGAAATGCCCTAGGATAATTGCTGGGGTAAAGATAACTTTTATTCTTCCATCATCTGTAGCAACTAGAAAGTAAGAAAAGAGGAGAAGAAACAAACCAGATTCTAGATGAATTTTTTCAAAACTGATATTGACCATACCACCTATCATACTAAGTCCAATAAGTTTGACCATGAGGATAAATGTTATGGCACCTCCGCGTTGTTCCTCAAATAAAAAGGACCATACAGATACGAGTAGTAGTCCGAAAAGCATATCAAGTTCGCTGTAGTCTAAGCTGAAGAAATTGAAAACTAGGCAAAGGCCCAGCAACCTCAATAGCAAAACTAACTTTAGTGCATTCGCGGTAGTAGGCTTTAGCGAAATTGGTGGGTGGATGAGGACAATCTTCTTTATTGGGATACTCTTATCTATTCGTATTAGTGCCCAAAGGCAGCTGGTTGAGAATGTGATTAAGGTAAGAGGTTTACCTTCTTTCTCATAGGCTACTTTCAATTTTTTTCTGAGGCCAAAATACCAGAAAACTATTCTGTTTTTAACAAAATAGTTGAAAGTAGTTCGATGTCCTGGGAGATGGAAACCAACCAGTTCTTTTTGAAATAACTCTTCTATTACTGAAGCTAACTTTTTAGAAGGGACTAGGCGATTGCCGATACCATAAATTAATACGGGTGTGGAATCAGCATCGACATCTAATATTTCATCTAGGGTCGAAAAATCAGTTTTGTCCCTTTGGCTGGATGTCTTCCATCTTGGCATGCTAGCTCGAATTCTTGATAAAGGGTCAGCAAGAAAAGTTCTGGCGCGTCGCATTGTATTGCGAGCATCTATCATGGTGCCTCCTAAACCTTAATGTTTAACCTCCTGAAGAAAACATCTCAGGACTTCAAAAGTCTTAATTTCGATCTACTCAAGATAATTTTAAAAGAACATGGTCCAGCGGGTGCTATTGGCTAGAATCCCAGGGTCTCTAGTTTACTATCGCTTAACCTTTAGTAATGGCAAGAGGGGAAATTGCGATGCTTCAACTAGTATTTTTCCTCTTTGAGCTCTGGCTAACTGGAAACAAACAAAGCTGAATTTTTGTGTTTGGGTGGATAGTTTGCTTTATGCTATATATGGCGCTATCAAAGCCGTTGCATGGTTGAGGGCCTCGTTGTTTACCTTTTATTGTAGCCTTTGTCTTTAAGTGTCTTTAGAATGCGGTCCTAGAACTAGGGCCTGGAGGAGAAAATGTTTGGTTTAGGAATACCCGAGTTGGCGATAATTTTGGTTATGCTGGTACTAGTTTTTGGTGTCGGAAAGTTGCCTGAACTAGGCTCTGGTCTTGGCGAGGGGATTAAGAATTTCAAGAAAAGCGTTAATGATCCGCTCATTGAGGACAAAGAGTCTAAGGAAACGGACGAGGATTCTTAGCAGCTTAATCGTAGCTGCCTTATTTTTTTAAGCCTAAATGTTTTCTCGATTGGTTCACACTATAGACCCTTGCACTATAGAATGAAGATTCTTTTGGGGCTTCAAATAAAACAACTCTGAATTTTTTCCGTCCTCCGTCCTCGTTTAAGATTGGAGCTCCGTCTCTTGAATCGTTTTGCATTTCAACTAGGACTTCTTTTGAAAGAGATGTAATTGACTCGGCATCGGATATTTTACTAGAAGTCGATACTGCTTCACGAAGAAGATTGCTTCCTTCCTTATCAAACAATTTTACTTCAACTACCGCATCATTGAGAGGAAACGGTGAGCCATTAATGATTTCACCAGCCACTTCAATGAACTCAGTTCCGTCGTCAAGCACTTCCGAATTTGATGAAAGTGCTAGAATCTCAACTCCGTCTGGCGCTACCGTGGGTAGGTCTTTAGGCGTGAGTAGTAGGTAGTTTTGAGCCAGTGCCGGCAGGTTTTCTATATTCTTACTTAGATAATAGAGCCCAGCGGTAAAGCAAAGTGGAACTATGGAGAGTAGGCCAAGTTTCTTCCAAGTTTGAGAGGATGAACTATTTTGAGCGTGAGTAGGTGTTTTTGAGAGGACTGTTTGAGAGAATCCGACTTCTGGCTGGGGAGGCTTTCTTTGAATTGAGTAATCTAGCGGGAGTTCTTGTTCGGTCCCAGAAGTATTTGAATCGAAGGATTTTGGGACTGTACTTGTCTTTTCAATGCTTGGCCAAGAGGGCCGCACGTCTGATTCATCCAGACTACTTTGAGCAAGAGAGGGGATTGTTGCAGACGAAGAGTTTATGCGTGCGGGCCAATCTGTTGAGGAAAGTCCTTCATTTAATGAAGAGTCTAGTTCAGAATTAGCTTCGCTAAATAGCGTCTGCTCTTCGTTATCTTCCGCTTCAAACTCTTCTCTAAAATTTTCCTCATCATCAATGGAGTCCTCAACTACGTGAGTTGTCTGGGGCTCCACCCTGTCTTCTTTTGATTCGGGTTCTTCCGCCAAGCCATCTGCTAGTTGGAAATAGTGGTCACAGCGTGAACAATGGAAGCGTGGACTAGTGACGCTTTTAAATAGTTCAGAATCAACTGAAAACCTCGTCTCGCAATTTTTACACTGTACTATCATTACAGATCTCCTTTCGGTCTAGACCTAGAGAATAGCTCAACCCCTAGCCAGCTGGCCAGATAAAATGTTTCAAGGATTATAGCCTCAGCTGTGGGGTTAGGAGATTCATTGGATAGCTTCTAGGTGCATCAGAGTGTATACTGAAACCATTATAAATACGGTATTTTAGTTTATCTTCCACAGTTTCAGTATAAGCCGAGCGAGAGCGAGGCGATTATACAGGTATACCCCGCCCACTATAAACTTCGGCATTTAAAATTAATCTTCACCCTGTGGTATGGCAGTGCTAAGGCGCTGCCATACCCATCTGACTGAAAGTTCGTCTAAACCGAAATTTCAGTATTTATCACCAATTTATAATGATTCTGGAGACTTTCGGGCCCTTGCGCTACATTGTTTGATAATGGGGCAGGTGCGACTGCGTATTGGCTCTAGTAATCTTCGTTGAGTGATATTGAGATGTCGTCTAGTAAATTTAAGAATTCAATACTATTGCCGGGTCAGAATGCCATTTCTGAGGTATTAACTCATGCCCCAACCCGTTTGTCGGCTCTATGTATTCGAAAGGACTCCAAGTCTTCCGACGGGATCGCTAGACTTATCGAATTAGCTAAGCAAGCGGGTGTTGGCCTTGAGTATCTCGGTGTTGAGGATTTTGACTCGCTGCTGGCTAGAGAAAAGCATCAAGGTGCTGTTGGAGTTCTCAAACCAGATGGGCATAGTGTTGATTCAATTTTGGAGCTCAGTCACGATACTCCTCAACTTTTCTTGGTGCTTGATAGAGTTCAAGATACTAACAATCTAGGTAGTTTGTTCAGACTCGCTGCTTCGGCCGGGGCTAGCGGTGTGTTTTTAACTAAGAATCAAAGTGCCCAGGTTACTCCTACAGTTCGAAGAATTAGTATGGGAGGGACTGAACTGGTGCCTTGGTGTGTAGTTGGAAACCTGGCGCAACTAATGGAGAGACTCAAGAAAAGTGAGTTTTGGGTTTATGGAGCTACTGCTTCAGAAGATGCTGTGTCGGTTTATAGCGTTGATTTGCCGACTAAACTTGCCCTTGTGATGGGGAGTGAGGAGGCAGGTTTGCGCAGGCTTACAGCTGAGAACTGTGACATGTTGATAAATATACCGATGGGCGGAGAGTTGGAATCTCTAAATGTTTCCCAGGCAGCCTCTGTTCTGGTATTTGAGGTATTCCGACAATGGGGTGTTGCGCTGGGTTGATCGGTCTTATTTTTTAGTTTGGAAAGAGGTCAAATGAGTAAGGGACCGACCGTCAAGGGTCGAGTATTGTCAGGTGTTCAACCCTCTGGTGGGCAAGTGCACCTTGGTAACTATCTTGGTGCGATGAAGCGTTTTGTCGAGCTTAGTAAGACCGCTGAGACTTTGTTTTGTGTGGTTGATCTACATGCACTTACTTCGGTTAAAGAAGCTGAGAAACTGAGAGACTATACTCGCTCCCTAACTGCAGCCTACTTAGCGATCGGAATTGACCCAGAGGAGACGATTCTTTTTCGGCAGTCGGACTTGCCCGAAGTTTGTGAACTCTCCTGGTATTTAACCTGTAATTTCCCCCTAGGTTTGCTTGAGCGAGCGCATGCTCTAAAAGATGCTAAGGCGAGAGGTGATACAGTTAACTCTGGTTTGATGTTTTACCCTATCTTAATGGCTGCTGATATTCTTTTATATCGTGCTGAGCAAATTCCTGTTGGAGCTGACCAAAAGCAGCATATCGAGATGACTCGTGAAATCGCACAAAAAATGAATTCTGTTTACGGGGACTTGTTCCCAATTCCTGAGCCTTTGATTGAGGAGTCGACTGGAGTGATTCCTGGCTTGGATGGGCGAAAAATGTCGAAGAGCTATAATAACTATATCGGATTATTTGAGACTGAAAAGGCTTTAGAAAAGAAAGTAAAACGAATAGTCACGGATTCCCTTGGGGTTGAAGAAAAAAAGGACCCAGAAAAGTGTAGTGTGTTTAAGCTCTATAAATTCTTTGCCTCGAAAGACGAGCAAAATGCTCTGGCAAATAAATACCGGGCTGGTGGTATGGGATATGGAGTCGCCAAGCAGGAGCTTTTTCGAGTTATAAATCTTGAACTTTCTCCTCTGAGAGCCTCCTATGATAGTTGGATGGCCCGGCCAGACGATTTAGAGGACATATTACTACAAGGTGCCCAGAAAGCCCGAGTACTGGCCTTTGAAACGCTATCTGAGCTTAGGTCTGCTCTTGGTGTCGGGAGATATTGAACTCCTTTTTTGGTAATCTTTTAGCCCTTTCCCTTGGGTTTAAAAACAAATCTATAGTTTTTTAGTAAATTTAGTATTTTACCTCGTTTTTTGAAGTGGGGCGTTAAAATGTTTAGATTCACTATTGGGCGCGGCTCTGTTTATGAGTTTAGCTTAGAGAAGCGAATTCAGGTAGTCAGCAGGTAGATTTTTAGGCTTTTAGATGTCCTCAAAACTAGTCAATAAGTTGTTAGTATCGTTCACCAAACTGGAGCGCACGATTGATGATACCTATACAGTTCTGCGTTGTCGGCCTGGGGTGCCGTTTTATGTTCTCCACCATGTTCAGCAGTACAGAGAAATGGTGGTAAAACAGAGGGGACTTGCTTTGGAGCTGGAGCAGAGCCTAATGAAGGAGGATTGGAATGAAGTTGCTAGGCTTATTAAGCTAATTAATGGTTTCTCATCCATGATTCAAAACGATGCAAAAGCACTTGTGATGGATGGTGAGCCGGGTGCTACCGGAAGCAGCTATCCGGTTATGTAGGTAGTTGGATCTTGTAATCTGACAGCGG
>CALKYB010000106.1 GCA_938003565.1 uncultured bacterium | reverse complement strand
GGCTTCTCTATTACTTCTAATAAATGCTGGGTAAAAAGACATAAATAATGCCAAGACAAACATACAGGTGGTCCGGTTGGTTAACATATCACCCCAGAGATACCATGTGTGGACCTCTGCAAAGCTATTAAAGGCTAGGAGTCGACTCATATATGCAATCGCCTGATCCAGTGAGTTTGCTCTGAATAGAACCCAACCAAAGAGAACAACGACGAAGGTTAGAGTGATGTTGATTAAGGAGGGTAGGCGTTTAGAAATTCTCAACCAAAAAAGTTTGTCCATGATTAGGAAAAACCCGTGAAAGGCTCCCCAGGCCAGAAAGTTCCAAGCTGCTCCGTGCCAAAGGCCAGAGAGTAGAAATACGATCCATAGATTGCAGTAAACTCGCAGAGCCGAGACTCGATTGCCGCCCAATGGGATATATAGATAGAGCTTCATCCATTCGCTTAGAGTCATATGCCAGCGTCGCCAAAACTCTGTAATATTTTTTGAAATATAGGGGTGGTTGAAGTTTTCTGGAAATTTAAAGCCAAAAATTTGGCCCAAGCCAATCGCCATGTCAGAATATCCTGAAAAATCAAAGTAAATCTGCATAGAGTAGCAAATGATACCAAACCAAGCGTAGTCGCAAGGGAGGGTATTAATGTCTAGGCCATCAATGTTGTAATTAACCAGAGCAAGAGGGTTGGCTATTAAAACTTTTTTTGCCAGACCAATGATAAAACGGTATCCGCCTTGAAAAATATTATCTAGATTGTGCTCTCTTGAATCGAGTTGTTTAGAAATATCGTGGAACCTCACAATCGGTCCAGCGATGAGCTGGGGAAAACAGGCTACAAAAAGCGCATATTGGAGAAATGATTTTGGGGGTTGAGCCCGGTCCTGCCAAACGTCAACTAGGTAGGAAATTTTTTGAAAAGTGAAGAATGAGATACCAATTGGTAGAGCTACAGCACTCCAAGCAATTGCACCACTTCCGGATGCTTCTAGGAGATTGGACAACTCCCCGACGAAAAAATTTGCGTATTTAAAGTAAAGTAGAGAGAAAACATTTGTTAGTAGGGCAAAGTAGAAACAGTATTTTTGCCAACTATTTTTGGCAGCCGATGGGCCAGACTCTGATTCGCTAGATACTCTCGCAAACTGTTTACTAGCAAAGTAGTCGACTAAACTAGAGATAAACAAAAGAGGAAGGATCTTAGGTGCTCCCCAGGCATAGAACAAATAGCTGGCGAGAAGCAAAACTGTATTTTTTAGTCTGCTTGGAGCTAAAAAGTAGGCAATCAGAACCCCTGGTAGGAAGTAGTTCAGAAATATGAGTGAGCTAAAGACCATCTAAAACTGAGGAGTTTCGTTTTCCTATAATAATACAGCACGAATGGGTTGTTTTTTTTTAAGCATTGAGGACTTAAGCCTAGGTGTAGGGGTTTGTAAAGACAAGCTTCTTCCAAGGCTTCTACCCCATAGAAAACCCCATTCTAGCCATGGTAGAATGGAGTTTGGCATTGAGGGCTCAAACGAGCCAAGGAGGAACTGTAGTGAAGAGAGTTTTGGGTGACTACACAGTTATCGCAATTTGTAGGATTGTCGCAGTTCTAGCAGTTCTTGTATTCGTGTTTTGTTTGATTGTACCCATCCCCCTGGCGGAGGATGAAGGTTAAATTAAAGGGAAGTGGTTTTGATCGGTCAAACTTGAGGGCTGAGACAAAGGAACTGTTCGTTCGATTAGCCCTCTTTGCTATTTTGATTAAAAATTTGGGTGCGATTTGGAAAAAAACTGAAAAGACTATGAACCGAGAAAAACATCGAGTCTAAACACCAATAGGATTGAGCAGATGGCGCCAAAAAATTGAGAATTAAAATAGTGATCTCTAAATTCTCTTTTGGCAGCTACCGATCCATCGCCATCGTTGAATGCTCTCCACATAAATGCTTGAGAGAGCGGAGTTCTGATAGTAGCTATGTTTCTAATTAAACTGAATCTAAGTGACCCAGGTCTTTGTCAGGACTTACTCTATCCCTCACAATTTGTTTCAGTTCTTTTACTCCAGGGAATCCACCATCACGCTTTCTCTCCCAGATCGTTAGGACTAGAACTTCGTTATTCTCCTCAGCCCTAAAGAGTTTAATCTCAAAATGGCCTCCAGTGTCAGAAGGGATTAAGCAAACCCTATCAAGTTCCTCGGAAAAAGTAGATAATAGCTCCTGCGCCATCCAAGCGGAGCGAGGAAGCCAGTTGCAACCTGGGCAATAGTGAATTTCAATAGAGATTTTGACTGCTTCCGGCATTAATAATAAAGTTTTCTGGTAGGTAATCTGCTTTTGCGATTTCACTTCATGTAGCATATTGCCACAAAGTTTTTAAGAGCTTCGAGCTTTATAATTTTAGGAACACTACTTTAGGGGAAAATAAATGGCTGTTTTTAATAGCATCACTGAGACAATAGGAAATACACCGCTTGTTAAGTTGAATCGAGTTACGGATGGGGCTGAGGCTACCGTTTATGTGAAGCTTGAGAGCCGCAATCCACTATTTAGCGTAAAGGATAGAATCGGGAATGCCATGATCGAGGCTGCTGAAAAGGCAGGAAAGATCACGGACAAGACTGTGATTATTGAACCTACTAGTGGTAACACCGGAATTGCTCTAGCGTTTGTTTGCGCTGCTAAAGGTTACAAGCTTAAGCTTTGCATGCCTGAGAGCATGAGTATGGAGCGTCGCCATCTTTTGAAGATTATGGGAGCTGAGTTAGTGTTAACTCCGGCAGACAAAGGAATGCCGGGCGCAATTGCTAAGGCAGAGGAACTGGCTGAGGCAACAGAGAACGCTTTTTACCCTGGCCAATTTGAAAATCCAGCTAATCCAGAGGTTCATCGTCAAACTACGGCAGAGGAAGTTTGGAACGATACCAATGGAGAAGTAGATATTTTTATAGCAGGAGTTGGCACTGGTGGAACTATCACCGGCGTTGCTGATGTGATTAAGAAAAAGAAGCCAGGCTTTCACGCTGTTGCGGTTGAGCCCAAAGGCAGTCCCGTCTTGGCTGGAGGGGATCCGGGGCCTCATAAGATTCAAGGTATCGGAGCTGGTTTCATACCAGAGAATTGTAACACTGATTTAATTGACGAAATTTTTCATGTAACAGAGGAAGAGTCTCAGGCAATGGCTAGGCGTCTTGCTAAGGAAGAGGGGATTCTTTGCGGTATTTCCTCAGGCGGAAATGTTCATGCAGCGATTGAGCTGGCCAAAAAGCCAGAGAATAAGGGTAAGACGGTTGTTGCTATTGTTTGTGATACTGGGGAGAGGTATCTCTCAACTTGGTTATTTGAAGCCGATATGGGTTAAGCCAAGATCTTCTTAGAAAAGTTAAAAAAAAAGAGGCCTAGCAGGCCTCTTTTTTTTGGTAACGGAGGCTTTTACATCTAACTTTGAGCTACCTTAGATTCAGATTTTTTATTAGCCCAGTCTATTCCTGCTTGCGCAGCATCGTTTAGTAAAAGCAGGCCAATAATGAAAATTAGTAGTCCGTTTGAGAAATGACTTCCTGTTCCATCAACTAAAAGTTTAGCTGCAATGACAGCC
>CALKYB010000105.1 GCA_938003565.1 uncultured bacterium | reverse complement strand
CTAGCCAAACTGGGAACTAAATTTTCTTCACCGACTGGTTCAAAAAATATACATAAAACTCCGTAAGACCGAAAACCGGCTTACAAGTATGTTATGGGGGTGTGCTTAAAAAGTGTGACATTAGGTTTGAATAATATTTGTAGTTATATTAGGCACTTGCGTCTAGTTTTGCACCAATTTAGGCCTGTAATTGAGGAAATACGTCAAAATCTCAACAGTCGCCCAAGATCATTGAGCTAACCTTTTAGAGGAGGTTTAGGGCCTTTTTTAAAATTACTGAGTTAGGAAGAGCCATCAAAAGAGCTGGTTTTGACTCAATCCAGCTCAAGCACAATTGGACAATGATCCGATCCTAAGGTCCTATTTAAAATACTAGCCTTGCTAACTCTTCGCTCAAGTTTTTTTGACACCCAAAAATAATCAATGCGCCAACCAAGGTTCTTTTCCCTTGCTCCGGCTCGATAAGACCACCAAGTATATTTGTCAGGCTTATCACCGTTAACTTGTCGGAAGCAGTCAACAAAGCCTAGTTCTGAGAATTCATCCATCCAGCGTCGCTCTTCAGGAAGAAAGCCACTGAGCTCTAATTGGGCGGCCGTTTTGGGATGATGAATGTCAATTTCTTGATGGCAAATATTAAAGTCACCACATACGACCAATCGCTCTTTATCTTTGGGTGATAGTTGTTTGAAATGCTTATATATTGCTTTTAGAAAATCAAATTTATAGTCCTGCCTGATATCCCCGGAAGTTCCTGAAGGAAAATATATGTTGTAGAGAATAATGTCCTCCAGGGCGGTAACGACAACTCGGCCTTCTTGGTCAAAGCGTTTCACTCCTATTCCTGAGCTACATTTTTTCGTTTGCACTTTAAGTGAATCATCAACATAAGTTAGAACTCCAGAATAACCTCTCTTTAGAGCTAAGCTATAGAAATTTTGATAACCGGCATGTGAAATATCTACGTCTTCGAGTTGGTCAAATCCAATCTTAGGTTCTTGAAGACAAAGTGCGTCAGGTTTTGAGCGTCTGACAAAGTCGGCAAAGCCTTTCTTTCTTACCGCCCGAAGGCCGTTTACATTCCAGGATATGAGTTTCATCCAAACCTCAAATTGGGGTTTCGGCTACGACTCCAGCGACTCAATGCGGAGAGTCTTTCCATCAAGGACTGGATTCGTAGAACCCTCAGCTGTTATAAAGTTAGCCCTAGTAGAGCTAGCTGTGGATAATTTTTACCAAAAAATGGGAATAACTTAGTTCTACCTTTTCCTTATTTGCTGAAACGAGTTAAAAGATAGGGCAAATCCTTTAGTGTTTTAGCAAGGGATTTGACACTGCCTATTGCATGGTTCCAATAAGTTTTCGGTAGCACAAGACAAGTTGAGTTTAGCATGACCCAAAGTAAGTATAAAGATGGGGACCCGATAAAGATGCCAGAAAAAAATGGCGAAGAGTTGGCTAGCGCGGTGGCTCGAGCGCTGCGTAGTTCCACCGGGCGAGCCTTGAAATCTAAAGTTAGTAGCCACGAGGTTGAAACTCACTCCAGTGCTGTGGATCGTTCTAAAGACGGAGAAGGGTTTAGAGAGATTAATCTTGCGACTTCGCCGAGGGATTTTCAAGTTGTAGATACCATCTCTTCTAGTTCTGATTCGTTTGAGCTTAAATCCCAAGAACCTCTCGATAAGAATTCAGACGGCGTTCCAAGTGCTTTGAAGTTTGTCCTGGCGGAGGAAATCCGACCTAGTCCTTATCAAACCAGAAGTGATTTTAGAGAAAAAGATTTGGAGGAACTCGCTGCTTCTATACGTGAGAAAGGAATTTTGCAGCCAGTAGTTGTTAGGGAAATTGAAGGTGTCTCTGGTTACGAGTTAATAGCCGGTGAAAGGCGGCTTCGGGCTGCCAAGTTAGCTGGCTTAGTAGAAGTTCCAACTTTGCTACAAGTTTTCTCGGATAAAGAAGCGGTTGAGTGTGCGATTATTGAAAATGCGCAACGTGAAGACCTCAACCCGATAGAAGAAGCGAGGTCGTTTAAGATTCTCTCGAGCCAGTTTGATATGACCCAGTCGGCTATCGCTGAAGCAGTTGGTAAAAACCGTGCTACAGTTTCTAATTCTCTTAGACTTCTTCAGTTGGAGCCCAGCGTATTGGAACTTGTTGAGGAAGGGAACCTTAGTGGTGGTCATGGAAGAGTCCTAGTGACTCTTGAGCAAGGTGATCAGCTTAAATTCGCTAGAAAGGTTCTGAAGCAAAATCTTTCTGTTAGAGCCTTGGAGAAATTGGTTCAAGCTTTTAAGGTTGAGGGCGAGGGCTATGCTGAGGTGGACGAAGAGGAAGATCGCTTCGAGGCTAGTCTTCGTCGTTTGGAGAGTAAAATTTCTAGATTAACCGATATTGAAGAAGTTAAAGTCTCTGTAGATAGTCAAGGCCGCAAACGTTTAGGAATGGTTTTTGAGACTGAGACTTCCTTTAGACGTTTCGTGGCGCAGTTAAAAAATTAAATTTCCCTCATATTTTTTTCCCATCTTTATATAACTTTGTCGTGAAATATCTTTTTGGTATCTGACCTCATTCTCGCTCGCTTTGCGCTCGCTCCGAGGCCTTAAACATTTTTCTCTTTGCGAGAAAAATGCTTCCGGAATCCGGTCAAATATCAAAAACATATTTCACTTTTATTTCCATTAGGTGTGATGCCAGAGTAGAAGTAATTTTAATGTTATCGCGGTATCTGAGGTGGTATGTGGGAATTAGAAACGAGACTTAATGTCTCGTTTCTAATATCCCGATACCGCCGAGGCCTCGGAGCCATCTCTTTAAGAGATGGCGAGAATGAGCGGTAACATTAAAATTACTTCTACTCGTTCAGGGCACAATTTATTGGGCAACTGAGAGAAAGGATTTTAAAGTCCTAGGCCGTAGGCTTGGGCGCGGGTGGTGACGTGGTTATAGGCTTCTTCTAGGAGGGGTTCAACTTCGTCCTCGACTCCGTCGAGCGGAAGTGTGTCTAGTCTTTTCAGGATGGCTGCTGGGAGCTCATCGGCTTTGATGTTGTACTCGAGTTCACTAAGCTCGGTGGTGTTTGGAGTTTGCCAGAAGTCTGAGGTGGTAGGTATGAGAACGCTAGCTCCATCAACTTCATCAAGATCTTCAGACTCTTGCTCTCTCTTTGACTCAGCTAGAGCTAAACGATGTCTTCTTAGTTCAATGATTGTCTCCTCAACACCTTTTCCGCGCAGGGCAAAGAGTAAGAAAGGGTCGTCCACTACCCGGTCTAAAAAGCGGTAAATTACAGCTGCGGCTCTGTCATCAAGGTCTTTTTGTTTTTTACCTTCCACTTTAATTACTATTTTGGATGTGTCTTCAGGGATTAGGTCCGATCCAATTTGTGAGAAAACTGCAAGAACATCCTTTGGAAGTTGTTCTGCGAGAATAGCGGAAGAGAAAAGAGCCTTCTTTGCCATTAAAGAAAAGGCTTTCTTCCATTTTGCTTCGCTGACAACTGGAATTGAGACGGAAACAACTTTTGGAGCTCCCACATCACCATAAACTCTGGCACTGAAGCTTCCAGTGGTGACAACAAAATCAAGTACTCTGCGCTTTTTTATGAGTAAAATCGCGTCGTCAAGTTGCTCATCAAAACCAAGTTGGTCAAAAAGTTGTTGCGATTTCTTTGATACCCAACTTTTGTCTATTCGTTTTTGAAGAGCCTCTCTGCTAGCCATATCTACCTTAGTTCGATTTCAATTTCTGACCCTGGCTTAATATCTGATTTTTCAGGAGTGCCGGTTGATAGTTGTAGTAGTTCTCGTAGTTCATTAACTGACATTTCGGTAATAGTGCTTCTTGCTGTTCCAACAATGTTGTCCGCCAATTCCTTCTTTGAGCTAAGCAAGGAGGATATTTTTTCCTCAAGTGTTCCTTTGCAAATGAACTTTCTTACTTGGACGTTTTTCTTTTGTCCTATTCGGAATGCTCGGTCGGTAGCTTGATCTTCGACAGCCGGGTTCCACCACTGGTCGTAATGAATCACTTGGCTGGCTTCTGTTAGGTTTAAACCAAAACCACCTGCTTTGAGAGAGAGAATGAAAATCTTAGGACCTTCGGTTGTTTGGAATTTGTCGATCAATAAGCCCCTGTTCTTCTTAGACAGAGACCCATGCAGGAAGATTACTTCTTCATTGAACCTACTTGTAAGGTGCTTCTTAAGAATCTCACCCATTTGAGCGTATTGAGTGAATATGAGAGTTTTGTCACCCTCGGCGAGGATAACTTCAAGGAGTTCTTCTAGTCTATTGAGCTTGCCCGAGCGAGCGGATGTTTCACCACCATCTTTTAGGTAGAGTGAAGGATGGTTGCAAATTTGTTTAAGCCGGGTCAGCGAGCTAAGGACAAGTCCTTTACGGTGAATTCCATCTAACTTAGAGACTTCCGGAATCATTTGGTCCACTACTTTCTGGTAAAGAGAAGCTTGTTCTGTGGTGAGAGGTGTATAGACCTCCATCTCAATTTTCTCGGGTAGGTCTGAGATAATGTCAGGTTGAGTTTTAAGGCGACGGAGTAAAAATGGTTTAACCAACTTACTAAGAGCCTCAGAACTAGCTTGGTCTCTATGACGCTCAATTGGGAGAGTAAATCTACTTCTAAACTCAGAGAGCTTCCCGAGAAAACCAGGATTGAGAAAATCAAAAATAGACCAAAGCTCGTCTAGGCGGTTTTCTAGAGGGGTGCCCGTTAGGGCAACTCGGTGCACGGGCATTGAGTTTGGACGATTTTGTAGTAGTTGATCTTCGGCTAGTTTTCTCACAGCCTTGGATTGCTTCGTTGCTAGGTTTTTAATGTTTTGGGCTTCGTCAAGACAAATCCTGCCCCATTGAGCTTGGGCAAGTGCGTCCTCATCTCGATGAGCGAGACTGTAAGTGGTGACGATCAGATCATACCCAGAAATCGCTCTTGAGAAAGCGGGGCCTGTTTGCCTGGTTGGGCCATGATGTAAATAGACTTTGATCTCTGGAGCAAATTTAGCCGCTTCTCTTTCCCAGTTTTCTAAAATTGACATAGGTACGATTAGCAGCGTTGGTAGAACTCTAAACTCGTCGCTGATACTTCCTTTTTCCTTTTCTTCAACGACGATTTCACGTTCTAGTTGTAGAAGAGCAAGGAATTGAACAGTTTTCCCCAATCCCATGTCGTCAGCTAGACATCCCCCGACACCTACCTGAGTCAGAAAGTATAGCCATGAGAGGCCGTGTTTTTGATAAGGGCGAAGGTCTCCATTAAAATTTTTAATTTTTCTATCTAAAACGATAGAGCTAGAATCGGAATTTAGTAAGTTGCCCACCCAGCCGGTAGAAGAAAATCCTGTTATTGGGATTGTGTCGTCCCCCTGAGCAACTCCGAATCCAAATCGAAGGGCGTCAATGAGTTTCATTTTAGAAACTCCTTCTTGGCTTTCAAGAAACTTGAAGGTTGATTCTAGCTTTTTGGGATCAATGTCAATCCATTGGTTTCCTATAAAAACAAGGTTGGATTTTTGATCAATTAGCTTTTTAAACTCTTCAGCGGAGATTTTTTCGTCACCAAGAGATAATGACCAGGAGAAATCAACTAACTGACTCATTCCAAGCATGTCAACTACGCTTCCCTTGTTTGAATCTGGCGATTCAACACTAAGGTGAAGTCCTAATTGACCATTGCTAGATCCCCACCATTCCGGAGTGTTGACCCTAAAGCCAAGTTTCTCAAGTGCGGGTGATGTGTCTTTAAGGAAGTTCCAGGCTTCATTTGTAGGGAGCTCTATCATGCTAGGGCTGCTTCCTTCCAGGGCCATGTCCAACTCAGGAAAAGCGGTTCGAGCGAGACCGAGCTCCTTTAGGAGGATCTCTTCGATTTCTTCTCTATTCAAATCGGTTTTACCTAGGAATCCAAGTTTGCCGGCCCAGAAGTCTTCGGCTTTTAAGAAGGTCTGCGGTTCACCTGGAGACTGGAGAACAATTTCAATTTGCCATTGGGCATTTTCGAAACGACTAGGGACTTCTTCAGGGGCAATGACAGAAAAACAAGTTTGAAATCGCCCCGCTACTCCACCAGCCAAAAGTTTACTAGACCAGAGTTTAATTTTTTCTTCGAGCTTGAGAAGCTCGTGCGCAGAAGAGCCAATTTCTGGTTCCGCATTTGTTAAAGCTTGCAACCAACCAGTAACCGCACCATGAGTAGCTCTTGAGCGCATGTACTCTGTTGAAAGTTCTCTCGACTTTAGAAACATTCGGATTAAGGCATCACCGCAGTGGGATAGAAAGGACTCTAGGATTACAGTTGAGTTAAGTAGGTTGGGGGTTTGTGAATCATCGATGATAGTTTTCGTGCCCAAATCATCTTCTGGGTCGATCTCTAATTCTACGGGAGTTTTAGCCGCCGCTGGAAGTGCTCTAACTAGAGTTGTCAGTCTTTTAGTGTCTAGTTCCTGATTTACCACAGTCTGCCAGCGAGCCAGGTAATTTCCTCCTTGCCGACTTAATAGTGGGATAAATCTTCCGTGAGCCAGTAGGTCTAGTAGGTATTTTGTAGACTCCTGCCAAACTAAAAAAGAGTCTTGAAAGTGAAGTTTCTCTGGGGGACTCTCAGCCCTTGAGCTTAAAAAAGCCATGGAGGCAAGGGGATCAAGCACAAGGCAGGGAACTTTCCAGCAACTTAAAGTACAGTCGTTCGGGTAGGTTTGATCGCAAACTTCAAGCAGTTTTGTAGAAGCTACAGGAAGTCCGTCTTGAGTCGGCAACCAAAGTTTAGCGTAGCCTTCGGCGTCCGCATCAAACTCTAAGCCATCTAAATCATCAACAAGCGACTTGATCGAGCAGGCGAAGGGATGTTCTGTTTTACTTTTACCATCGGAGTTGGGTTTTTTGCCGCTCAAGTCTCGATAAGTTTGTTCGGACTCGCCCCAAATTATCAGTCTACCTGAAAGTTCCCAAACTGCCTGCCAAAGTCGCATTAAGAAATTGATGTTAAGAGAAATAAAATTAAAACAACTATTCACCAAGATTATAAAAATATATCCCGATGGTGAACAACTTCAAAGCCTGAGGTTCGAAAAGAGTTAACCCTCAAAGTCAAACACGATAAATCTTCACTTGTTAAAGTGAATTTAAGAAGGTGTGAATGCCTAGGAAAAACTAGTTTTGAAGAACCGCAACCCACTAGATTCTACAAAGAGAAGGAAGTATGTTGGCCAAGCCCCAGAGCTATACACTAAATTAAAACTTCTTCCCAGCCTTTTAAAAGATCTTTTTAAGGAGCGTGTCGTTTTATTGTAGATGGCAGCATTTAGGGGGTCCCTCTGGGGAAGGGTCGGCTGTTTACAGCCTATTGCTATTGATTTTTTTTTGTGATAGCCGCAGCCCCTAGAGGTTAATCTATGGGCTATACAGATATTCTGGTAGTTGAAGATTTTTTTCGATTTCTTCTGGCAGTGAAAGACGTTGGTGGTACTTTTAGAAGAGTTCTTAAGTAATTTATTACTGAACTTTTAGCGTTCACTTTTCTAATGTCATTTAAAATCAACCCTGTGCTGGTTACCTTTGTGCCTTCGAGTTTTTGACCCTCAAAGCTTCGATATATAGCTTGTATTTCTTCTATCTTACCAGGAATTTTCAAGGCTTCGTCAATATAGACGCTGACTTTCTCCGAGCTTTGATCAGAGATTTGTCGTTTGTTTAGAATTAATCGTCGCAGTCTCTCTGCGTATTCATATCCGCTCGCAGTTGAAGGATCGAAGCTATTTCGGGCAACCATGGTTCTTACTTTTGCTGGCTCTCCTGAAGAAGGTAAAGGTAAGTTGGATTCTGTTTGCTCTTTAGTGATGCTGGATTGAAGTGATGAAATAGCCTGGTTTTTGTTACTGGATTTTCTTAGGTTTTCCAAATTCTCTAGCGAACCACTAGTTATCTTTCTTGGTCTTGAAATTTTCATGTTTTTTGAGGAATATGTGATAGCTGAAGCCTTCTTTTTAGGAGTTGTGGTTGATTCTTTAGAGTTATTTTTTTTCTCAAGTTCTAGGGCTATCAGTTTGAGCGTCTTTGCACATGCAAAGCCTGAGGCCTCAAGCGAAGGACAATTAAGTTGAAATTGTATAATTGCTTGTTGAGTTTCGCTGAGATGCTTGTGTCGCAGGGAGTCCGTGTTTAGTGATCCCCCGTTAGAATCACGTAGTCTATTAAGGGTCATAACCTGGCTCTTTCGTGCACAGAAGCCACTTTCATTTCCTGAGTAATACCCTAGCTCCTTGAGAGCAGCTTGTAGTTCTTTGATTTGTTCGTCAGTGGCGGTTTGTGTTCCACCCTTAGAGATGATTATCTCCATTTTTTCACTAAGTGAAACTTCCTGAGGTTCTTCGTTTTCTTCCGCTAACTCAAAAGATTCGACTGAATACTCTTCGTCTTCTTCCACTACTATCTCTACATCTATTATCTCTTCAGCGTTATCAGCTCGTTCTTTCGCCCAAAGTGCGTAATCAGTAGTGTCTCGATATTTGTTGTTAGCCATTTTCTATAACCTAAAAATGAAAAAAAATTTCCGACCAGAAATTATTCTATAAATTAAATGATTTGTGTTTCTAATGTCTAATCAGTGTATTGAGGCCAAACACTTCAAAATAGTTTTATAAGGGCAAGAGGGGGAGTTTAGATGGTCTCGGCATGTTTAGTGATTATAGCTACTTAGGACAATACCTTAAGAATGATCCTCTCTTTGAACTGTTTTGCACAGAGCAGCCTGTAGTTTAGAAAGAAGATGCGGGTATTGGATAAACTATGGGTACTTTTAGTATCAATCAAGTGCAACTCTTACCTACTACCTAGCATTTAGAGTGTCGTTAACTTCTTGTTGAAACTCTTTTCCGTAGCGTGACCGAGCAATTTGCGTCATTTTGATGACTTGTCTGGCATTAACTTTAGGGTATGTCCTATTGAAGAGACGCCGCACATCAGCTCGGGTTTCAGGATCTAAGGCTGAAAGTGTATTGATAATTTGTTCTTGCTGATCTATTCCTCCCTTTTTGCTGCTCTCAAACGCATAGACGAGAGCTTCGGCTATTTTATGGTCAGGACTGTTTTGAGGATCGACGGCATTTCCGGCTCTGTTCACCACATAGTTTTGCCTTTGCAGAGTAGTGTCTTGCTCAACTAGAGCTTCTGCAGATACGATATACGGGTTGGTTGACTCAACTATAGCAGTAGGGATGGAATCTACATTTGGAGATAACTTACCGTTGTTTGTTGGATTGGAACTAGCGGTTATTTCAACAGTGTCCGGCGTAGTTTCGTTCATTGCCGCCATCTTTTCTTGTTGGAAATCAGCTAACCTTATTTCAGCATTCGCAAGTACGTTCTCAAGTTGTTGACCATCACCTTGTTGAGCGTTCCATTGGTTGAAAGATTTAGTAAACTTCTCTAGCTCTCCATTTGAAGCTATTGTTTGGACGATTTCTCTGATTCTCTCTGGATCTTTTGTCGTATTTCCACTTGAATAGGCAAGACTAAAAGCAGCACCAGCTTTTCTGCCATCCGTTAGATCTGACTCTACGAAATCTAGGGCATCATTTGACTGGCTTGAGCTAGAATTAGCCTGACTATTCCCAGGAACAACTTTTTTTACTAAATCTAGCGCACTGGGCATCACTCCGGCTCGAGTCGTTGCGATAACCTGTTCTTCTACCGAAGGCTTTGACACTCCGTTTAGAGCCGGGTCGGTCGTTTTTTCTTCCGACTGTTGGATGATTGCTCTAGACGGAGCTAATCCAGCCGTAAGATTCTCTCCGTTTTGCACCGCTGCAATCTTATTGTATAGGTCTAAACCGTGAGCTTTGAGTAGTGTGTCATCTCCACTATTTATTATGCCGTAACTAGTTTTTACTTCATCAAAAAGTGTGGGGTTTGATTCAGAAATGTGTTCGATGAGATTTTCTAGCGACTCCGCAGTGCGCACTGAGTTGTTAAGGTCGTAAGTTCCCGAATCAAATGTGGCTACTTCTTTCTTAAGTGCTACTGAGACAAATTGGGCTATTCTTTGAGGATTGTCAGTTGACGGGTCGATTTTAAAGCCGTTGATATTAAAAGTTTTTGTTTGAGCGGTTGGGTTTTCTACTGATTCGACTTTCTCAGCACTCAGAGTTTGCTTAGCATTGAGAGGTTCTCTGGGAGCTATAGTTTCAGATTGGTTAGCAGGGGGAGTATCGGCCAACATTTGACTGGCAGCTGGAGCCACGGTCTTTGTGTATTTTTCCAGCATGGTTCGAATTACTTCCTTACCAACAATCCCATCCACCGAGGTGATATGGTTTCCAGCTACGGACGTATCACTATGAATTTGTTGAAATCGGGTTATCGCTACAATAGAGTTACTAAGGAACCCGGAATCTTTCATTGCTTGGAGATTGTCTTTTGGAGTTGTTGCTAAATCTTGATTGTTTTTGACAGTTCTTAGATTGGCCATATGGGACTTTCCAGCAAAGGATCCGTCCTCCACACCAGCTCTTAGTAGCTCGTCCCCATGAATCTCTGCAGCTTGGTTGAGGATCGATTGAACTAAACGCCCGTCCTCTTTGGTGTAATCTCTGGGATTCTTATCTAGAAGAGCAGTTAGCTTTTTGACTCTTTCTTGGTCGATGACATGACCAGTCTCAAGATTGTTTAGCTTAGCGCTGCGTTGTTCACTCGCCTGGTTTGGCGTATTGATTTTACCTGCTTCTTGTAAAGTGCTCATTGCTTATAAAATCTAAAGGTCGGTTTTTAATACTTCGTCTCGATGATCGAGCTAGAACCGAAAAAAACATCAATAAAATTTAGCCATCCAAGGCTTTCCCATTTCCTTTATTATGGGCGAATTACGTGAAAGTGTGCCTCCTAAGCCAAAAGTTAGCTAGAGGAAGCAGTAGTAGGAATGTTTTTCGGGTAAATAGTTAATTATATTAGACACTTAAGCTTAGATGTAATATTGCCAGGTCTTAAGCGCACACTCTGGTAGGAGATCTCATAACATCTTAGATGGCCAAACTAGCTCAAATCGGTTCGGGTTGGGTTTTGGAATGAATCTTTTATAATTTATTTTTTGGTATTTCCTTAGGTATTAGTTAGCGGGAATTCGAAGAGTCGCTGAAGCAGACTGGTCGCATTTTTGTTTATTAAAAGCCATACGTAGAGGATCTTTGGTTGTAAACCATCGATTCTCTTTGTTTTATGGCGGCTGTTGTAAAATTCCGGTTTTTTCTGGGTTTGTTTTGGTTGGCAGTATAAAGGGAGGTAGTATTTATGGCTCAGGCCACAAAAAAGAAGTCTAAAGTTGTAAAAAAATCTGCGAGGAAAGTAGTTTCCTCTAAGAAAAGGGTAAGCTCTCGATCAAAGAAAGCTAGTGCGATTAAAAAAGTTGCGAAGAAGAAGTCCACCGCAAAGAAAGCAACTCCAAAAAAATCAACCAAACGAAAAGCTGTTGCTAAAAAGGTAGCTAAAAAGACAGTTAAGAAAGCCTCGTCTAAAAAAGCTACTGCTAAGAATAAGGTCTTATCAAGAAAGACCTCATCTGCAGCATCTGCCAAAAAAGTAGTATCTTCAAAGGCCAAAAAATCCGCAAAATTAGCTATTGTCAAAAAGAAGACAGTCGCGAAAAAACCTGTAAAGAAGAGTTCTGCTAGCATTTCTGCAAAAAAATCCACCAATCGGGGTTTTAAGAGTAATTCAAAGGCAGTTATTCGTAAACTTGTAACGGAGAATCAAGAACATGGTTTAAGGTTAGCTTGGAGCTTCTTGAATAAATGGCGGATCCGATTAGAGCCCGACGAAGTTGAATCTGTTGTCGGAGCTGCTCTGGTAGAGGCTGCGATTCGCTATGATAAGACTAAGGGGGCACACTTTAGAACTTTCTTCTTTTATCACCTGCGAGGCATGTTGTTAAAGGAAGTTTCAAACCTTATTGAAGAGCGCAAAACAGTCAAACATACCCCAAGTGAGACCCTTGAGAACCCAGCTCTCAGTATTGGTGGTGGACAGGTTTGGCAACATCCCCTTGTTGAAGTTGATAATCCTGAAGCTTTAATGGTTAAAAAACAGTTTGCAAGGCGACTCTGGGACTTATGTCAGTCTTTAGATGAACTAGAGCGAGAGGTTATTGAGCGTCATTTTATTCGCGACCACTCGCTTAAACAGATTGCCGAAGAGTTGCAATACTGTCGTTGTCATATATCACGTGTGAAAAGCAAAGCACTTTCAACTTTAAGCAGGCTGGTGCCAGAACTTTTTGCTGGAAAGTCAGCTGAGGTTTTAAGTGCACGTGTTGTGATGGAGAAAAAGTATACAGGGGGACGAGGGCGTAGAAAGGATACAGCTCCCTTTCCTCAGAGAGAGACAGTTAATAAAAATACTAAGAGTGTTAGTAAGAAAAATGCAAGGAAGATAGCAGTTAACAGCTAGTCTGTTTGAGATTGTTTTTTTATGAATTTATTTTCTTAAGTTTTCTCTAGGTGCTAAATTAGTTTATGGAGTAAAATTGTTCAGGGTTTTGACCGAGATCTATTTCGAGTAAGCCTATTTGTTCTGCCTCCAAGTTCGGAGAGACAAATTTAGGTAAGAGTATTTTAGTCTGAACGATTGCAAAAATTTGCTATAACCCTGGATAGATGAACCGACCATCATCTGTCCAAACTCAACCTTTGGTTGAAGAGTAGATTTACATTTGTTGCCCACAATTTATTGTAAATCCTACTCTTCAACCTATTTTTTGTCTTCCCTCCTATTTAGATCGAACCACTGTTACTCGATAGAGTATTGGTCCTATACGTTTTGACACATACTTAGAGAGGGAGTATTGAATCTTGTATGAGCTCCCTTACCGTGCAAATTGATCGCAGCAAGAAAACTGCCTTGTTTTTTGGTCCAGGAACATTCCCTGCAAAAGATCAGATTAAACAACTTGGTCGTGCTCGTTGGCAGGGTGAGCAGAAATCTTGGCTTGTTTCTGATTTCTCCTTAACTGATGAACAGTTAAATGAACTGTTTCCGGATATTTCTATTGAAAAGATTGGCTCCTCCCCAAACCGTACTAGTGGTTCTCTCGAGGTAGTAGCGTCCAAACCTATTAAGACAGAATTAGCAAAGAAAAAGGCAATAAGTCCTATCTCTCGAGTTAGAGATAAGGAGCGAAATGAAGTCCGATTGGAGGATAGCTCGGAGACTCCACAAAGTTACTCCGTGGGTGAGTTGGTGGGTTTCGCTCGCTCGGTTATTCAAGATGCCTTTCCTCAAATCCTTCATGTTCACGGAGTCTTGCAGTCGGTAAAGCGCTACGGTGAGCGGATATACATGAATTTGGGTTCGGAGATCGGTAGTAAGGATTCGTTGAGCTGTGTGATATGGGGAGGAGAGGCTGAGATTTGTAAAGGATTGATAGAGCGAGGTTTTAAGCTAGAGCCCGAACTACAAGTCATGTTTGCAGTGAAAGTTGACCTAAATCCTACTAGGGGATCTCTCTCCCTTTCAGTAGTTCGGGTAATTCCTGAGTATACGGTAGGAAAGTTGGCAGCCTTGAGAGATAAGACCAATTCTCGTCTCAAGGAAGAAGGACTCTTTGAGAAGAATAAGGAACTAGTTTTGCCGCAGCTGCCAATTCGCATTGGTCTGTTAACAAGCGCTGGTGGAACAGTTATCAATGACTTTAGAGCGGCGCTTGATCAATCTGAGTTTGGCTTTAAACTTTTTTGGCTACCAGTTTCAGTGCAAGGATCTGCGGCTAAAAAGCAGTTAGTTAATGGTATTAAGAGAATGTCTAGAGAGTTTGATCTGGATTTAGTGTTGATCTTTCGTGGTGGTGGTAGTGTTGCTGACCTGATGGTCTTTAATGAGTACGAGGTGGCTAAAGCCGTTTGTAAGTGTCCCGTTCCGGTTTTGAGTGCCGTTGGTCATCAAGAAGATCAAAGCTCAGCTCAAGACGTAAGTCATTTGGCTTTTGGGGTTCCTAAGGATTTGGGAAGATTTTTGGCTGATCTAGTTGGGGATCTTCGTGCGAGGTTCTTTGAGGCAACTGAAACGGTAGCTCAGATGAGTGATGAGTTGCTAGATGAGAGTAAGGAGAAGCTGAACGGTTTGTCAGTGGAATTGGTTGAGCAGGGCGAAGGGTTAGTTTTTGAGAGACGAGAGCAGTGTGTTACTTTAGAAAAATACCTTCCTTCCTTGGGAAAAGTTGTTCTGGATAAGGCGAGTTTGTCTTTGGAGTTGTTGCTGACGCCAATTTCTACTGTAGCGCGAGGTCAGGCTGCTAGTATTTCTCAAGCCTTTTTGGGAACAGTTGGAACTTTACGAGACCTATTAATCCAAAAGAATCAATTGCTGCGGCAGGAGTTTTCTTTTCTTAGTAAATCTGTCGTCTCCTCCGTTGAGGCAAAAGTTAGGGAGAGTCAAATTGGCTTGTCTGGTCATGAGAGGTTGTTTTCAGAACTTGCACCCGAGACCCAGTTGAAAAGGGGTTTCACAATGGTTCGTAGGGTGAATGGTGGATCCTATGTAACCTCTGCTGAAGGCCTGGGTAGAGGTGATCAAGTGGATTTGGTGTTTCATGATAGTGTTAAGAAGGTAATAGTGGAGTAATTGAGTAAATGGCTAGCCAAACTAAAAAGAAAGAATCCCGTTTTCAAGAGAATTTTGAAAAACTAGAACAACTGTCTGAAGAGTTGAGAAGTAACGAAGTTACTATCGATGACCTCGTTCCTCGCATGAAAGATGCCTTAGCATCAATTAAGGTTTGTAAAGAGGTGCTTCAGAAAACCGAGTCTCAACTACAAGAGATATCTTCAGAGTTCGAAGAACTCGAGGCGGATCAGTAGGCTATGCCTTGGTCGGCTAGTGTAGAACTTTTCTCTCAACCTTATCTAGATTCACCTCTGTTGCTGCTAATAGTGTGCGGTGAAAGTGGTCAATCGATTCTTCTTTAGGAATAACGGTAATGTTTAGTTTTCTGTCATAGTTTTCTAGGCTTTCGACGTCTGATTGTAGTAGAATTGGAATATTTGAATTACCTAAAGAGTCTATGATTAGACTCAACTCGTCGGACAGTTCGTCATCAACGACCAGGACATCAGCACCGTCTCGATCAATGAGCTCTAGAGCTTCAGTTGCATCTTTGGCGTGAACCAACTCGAAGGGAGGAAGACTGGCGATTACTTGTGCCATACATTTTCTAAACTGAAATGAAACCTCATCCGTTTCTACGAATAGTATTTTAGTCTTGTTGTTATTTTCCACGATCTCAACCCATAAAAAAAACCTGCTTCAAATCGAAGCGGTCGTTAGTTCATCAACAAAAGAGTAGATTTGAAAAGACTTTTAGAATTCCTTAACAACTTCTTAGGGTCTGGATCTTCTCAACTACGGTCTTGTTTCAAATAGTCGGCATGAATTTTTTGCAGCTTTAGGAGATATGAAAAATTTTTTATTAGATAAGATATTAAAATAAGATGTTATTAAAGGGTTGTAATAATTGAGTAAGAAAGGCTACTTTATTGGTGTATGTTTTTTGTGTTTTAATTCTGGGTAGGACTGGTGAGTTCTCGGACAATGGAGAGAAGCCTTCTCTTTTCAACGGGCTTACTTAGAATACGAATTTTTTCTTTCGAGATATTATTAGGTAGGTCAATTTGTGTAGTATCTCCAGAGATTATTATCCATGGTACTTTCCTACTCACCAGTGAAGAAACTGTTTCATTACCTAATTTAAAATCACTCACAACAAGAGAAGGGGATGACTTGGTGAGAATTGTTTTCGCATTGGCGAAATCTTTAGCGTGGCATATGTTGTTTGAAACTATTGAAAGTTGACGTGAGAGAGCTCTAGCAGTTTCGATATGATCCTCGATGAGTAAAATTGACTCTAGACTAGTAGTGGAGACTTTGTCAGAGCTATGCACATTGCTGTGAACCGTGCTGTTGCAAAGAGACAAACCAAATATGGATCCATCAGTTTTACTTGGTCTATACATAGCTTGCGCGTTATTAATTTTTGCCAAATTCGAGCAGATTAACAAGCCCAAGCCAAAGCCTCCTGTGTTAGTCAGTGTAGAGAGGCTAGAGAATTTCTGGAATAGCAATTCTCGATCCTTGGACTTGACTCCCGACCCACTGTCCTCGACAAGAAGTTCATAACATTCATCGGCTTTATTTAGCGATATAAGGATCTCGCCTTTGTTTGTATGACGAACCGCATTGTTTAGATAGTTTTGAACTATTCTTTCTAAGTGTCCTTCATCGAATTCAACTGAGAATCCGTCCAAATTGTGAGTTCTAATTCTGAGATCCTTTTGGGAAGCATGCCATTTAAGCTTACCCACCACTCTCTCCACTAGAATTTTGAGAGAAATTTTTGTTGGTTTTGAGACCAAAAGGTGTTGTTCGTGTCGAGCAAGATCTAAAACATTGTCAATAATCTGTAGTTGATCTTGAAGATAGGACTCGATATCTTCTATTTCAGGTATATTTTTTTGTTTGCTCCGTAGATTATAGAGGGCATACAGGGCTGAAGAGGCTGGCGATCTCAAATCATGTGACATTCCCAAAAGAAAATCTTTGTCTTGGTTAATTCTCTCAACTACTCCTCTGGCTTTAATTGCGGACACCATAGAGGCTCGTAGCTGTTCAATAATCCCCTGGGCTATTTCAGTAATACGAGCTTCAGGAGGAAGGCCTTCTCTGAAACCTAACCAAAGGAAGAGCTTTCTTTCGTTGCTTAGATCTATTACTGCGGTACGAAGGTAGCTGATGCCTAAGAATCCGTAGTCGCTTGTCTTTGTAACTGAGTTTGAATGATTGCTATGTACGTCGCTCAGAATACTAGTTTCAATTCTAGATAGTGGTAAATTCCTGGACTCAACAATATCTAGATCTGAACTATTTTCTTTTGTTATTCCCAAAAAGACGCCAACAAGGGATGGTTGAAGCTCTTGGGTGAATATCTCTACACCGTTTTCTGCTACCGCAGTTATTCTTTCTGAATTCTCAGCAATTGAATGCCCGGTGTCTAGCAGTCTTTCATTTACTCCTTTGTCAGATTTTTGTTTTTTGCTACTCAAAAGAAACAACGCCATAA
>CALKYB010000104.1 GCA_938003565.1 uncultured bacterium | reverse complement strand
TAGCACTGCCAGTAAATTATATACTGAAACCAATATTTGAAAAGAAAATTATTAACCGAAATTTATAGTGGTTTCAGTAGAAAAGTTCTAAGACCGCCTAGAAATTAAATCCAATACTTTAAATAATCCTGGACTATGTATCTCCCTTAAAAGGCGTAGAGTTTCTGGACAAGAGTCGATGTCCGTCATAGAGCGATGCTGTCCAAAATCTAAACCTGGACGAATACAATGTTCATTATTGATTACACCAGCAGATTGTTTAGTTTCTTTTACCTTTTTCATAACCCTATTATAGCAATTAAATCAGTTTAGTTGACAATAAAGTTAGTTTTTTGAATTTACCCCTTTTACGAACTGATTTAACAAACGCACCCGATCAGACTCAAATAGCTGTAATTATTGGGAATCCCAAATTGTCAGGGTCAAAAATATACTCCAAAACATTGAAAATCTTTCATAATCTCAAGTAAATCCAGATATTTGCCGATTCTATAGGTGAGAGCACGTAACCTATTTTATTGAGTTTATAAATGTTAGTCCAAATCAACCCGAGCCTAAAGGAGATCCTTGAGAATGACGTGGGTAATTTAGATCTCCAAGTAAGACCCAAGACTGGTGAATCTACTTCGCCTCTAGACTCAACATCAAAACCCAGAATTCTGGAAACAGCACCCGGATATTTCGATTCTATGTATTTTGAATTGGCTGAGAGAACAATTAGTTTAATTGGACTAATATTTTTGGCACCCCTACTGGGGGCCCTTTGCCTTCTCGTAAAAGTAAGTTCAGGAGGACCAGTTATTTATCGCCAAATCAGGCTCGGCAAAAACGGTCAAAAATTTCGTATTCTAAAATTCAGAAGTATGGTGATTGATGCTGAAGCGGCTGGTCCAAAAATTTGCACCAGCTACTCAGATCCTAGAATCACCAAGATTGGCACCATCCTCAGAAAATATAAACTTGATGAGCTTCCTCAACTCATAAATGTGATCAAGGGAGAAATGAGTTTGGTGGGTCCTCGACCCGAAAGGCCTGTATTTCATCAGAAAAACCAATGGATACCAGATTGGAATAAAAGACTCGAAGTAAAACCAGGAATAACAGGCTTAGCTCAAATTAGTAAGCACATATCCCATAAACCAGAGCAAAAAATCTACGCCGACCTCTTTTACTGTGCAAACCGAACTATCAAAAGTGATATACTGCTAATCTTTATGACCATCTTTCCTTGGCTAAGAAAAGAGAAGTTTTTCGGCATTCAGTTGAAATAACTATCGGTCAGGCTCTCTAATTGTAATAAAGACTTTCAATTGTCCAAATATTGCGGGTATGATATCTTGGTAAGAAAATAAAGGAATCCACATAGCGTTATAAAACAAAATTATGGATAAAAAAGATTTCACCAAAGCTCAAAACCAAGCCTCGTCTTCTAAGATTAAAACAAAAAAGCCGTATAGAAAACCGGAAATCAAAGAGCATGGCAAGGTCGAAGATCTCACCAAGTTTGGCGGATCAAACAGGGCGAATGATTTTTTTGGTCGACGATTTTAGAAATTTTAAAATAACATCTTTGTCAGAATCTCAATCCCTCTATACAAGCCCCATTGCTGGCTCCTTTCTCTAAACCGTGTATCATTACAAACTCGGCAATCTGTTAATACTCTCAAAAGAAAAAATCTTAGAGCTCCAGGCCGCTAAAGACTGTAGCAGTGGTACCAAAATCGAATTCATACCCAAGCCTCCAAAACGTATCGCTTCTGATCTTCACGCCACTCGAAATCTACTACAAACTAAAAAGTCCCCTAACAATAAGCCATGGTTAAAAATTTACAAAAACACTGATGGAGTATTTAGCTTCGACTTTGTTGGTAGTGAGGATTTTATTTTCATTCCGAATCAAAACACTATAGTTTCTCATCTTAGCGGCTTTCTAGACCCTAGCTCGATCAATCACCTGCTTCTGGACCATGTTATCCCTTACATAAGCAGTATATTTCATGAACTCGTTATTCACGCGAGCTCCATCTCAGTAAACGATAAGGCTTTTATCTTTTCCGGCCCTTCAGGAGCGGGCAAATCTTCCCTAGCAACTGCCTTTGTGAATTTAGGATGCAATTTAGTCACTGACGACTTTGCAATACTTGACGATAAGGAAAATGTGATACCAAGCTATCCCTGTCTCAGACTATGGCCGGATTCAATTTCCCACGCAAAAGCTCTAAAAATTGAGAGCAGCAGCTTAGTCAGTTCAGAAAAGACCAAACAAAAACTCCGCTTATCTGAATCATCTCACTTCGAGACAAAACCAAAGAAAATGGCCGCATTGTTTCTCATCGAAAACTCTATTGAGAGCAATGATTCAATAATTAATCCAATTCAGTCCCAACAACAGCTACTCAAGCTACTATCCAATACCTTTTCGCTTGAGAAAGAACATCACTATAAACAATTTAGATTCCTCTCCAAACTTTCCAAACAGAGTAAGCTATACTCTCTAAACTATAACCTAAAACGTTTTTCTCCCAAAGACATGGCGCAGCTTATCTTAGACAGGCAACAAGAAATACCCCTCTAATAATAGTAAATCTAAGCTTCCTTTAGGATCTCTGCAGCTCCAAGAAGTGCCCAATAGTTCCATGCATTGCTATGTCTATCTTTTGAGCCCCTGCCAGAAACAAATTCGGTATAACTTCTAAGCAATACTTCCCTATCAACCCAACCTAAATCATAAAAGGGTAGATTCTTCGAAAACTCCCCATCCTCTACTTTCTTAAGTAGAAGATTAACTACGCCTGTAAAGTCAACCTTAGTGCGGGAGTTTCGACAATGTAGCGGTAAATACTCTCCCAACGCTATTCGCTCAAAAATCTTTGGCGATGGAGTATTCGATTGGGGATCTACTGAAAAATATTCTCCTGGCACACTATAGCAAGCTTCAATAAACTCTAAGTCCTGGAAGGGTGAAAGCATGTTGATTCCATACTCTCTCGCGGAGCGGCTTTCAAACTCTCGCATTCTAACTGCCCAAGGGTCGAACAACGCCTTGTATGACGACCTTCGAGCAGGGTTTAAAAACGAGGGAAACAAAAATGCGGAACTAAGCGTCTCATTAATTTGAGTGTCATCCCTGAACTTTTTCGTAAACCAAGGTGGTACCCAAGAGGTAAGAACTCCCTGCTCACGCATAAAATTTTTAACCTTTGACGGACATATCCTTGAAGAAAGAGCCATCAAGTAGCCAATAGGAGAGCATTTCTTTTCCTGCTTCCGTTGAGGAAACGAAAACAACTCATCAGCGCCATACCCCGTAAACAAGTATTCACAACTGGAGTCAGCTACGGCTTTTTTAATTTGAGCAGTAAAGAGGCCATTAGCAAAGTTAGGAAAATCCCTAAAGGTCTGAAACTCTTCGGCGATAAAGTTTTTATTGCCCAGGTCCGCGTCGATAAACTTGGCTCGAGTATGAAAATCAAAAGCTTCTAGAAGTTGGCTAACCAGTTGGGTCTCATCGCACTCAAAACCTGTAAAATTTGTTGTAAACGGAGTAAACCTACTTACTCTATCAGGGAACTCAGACACTAAACCGGCAAAAACAACACTAGAATCCAAACCTCCGCTTAAACTTAATGCAAATGCGTGGTCATTTGGAATTTGCCTTTCTAAGGCTGAAGAAAATTTGTTACGTATAAGCTCTCCTGCATCTGAATATGAAAGTCCCTCAACTTCCTCGGGAACCTCCCAGTATTTAACCCGGTCCAGTTGTTTGCTATCTTGCCAACTAAGAATATAACCCGGTGGGACCCTGCTTATACTACGGTAAAGTGTTCGCTCCCAAGATAGACAATCACCCAAAAGATACTCGCCTATCGCAGCATAATTCAATTCCCCTTGGACCCTATTGGAAACGAAAGCCCGAATATCAAAAGAAAATTTTGGCAAACCCTCTCTATTTGGGAGGTAGTAAAGGGGTTGATTACCGAGAATATCCCTTGCCGCCAGCAAGAGATTCTTATCTCTTTGATGAATAACGAAGGCAAATTCACCATTAAACTCCCTTGCAAATTTAAGACCATTGCGTAGATAAGATTTTAAAACTATTTCAGAAAAGCAGGGATTTATTGAAAGTCCTAAATTAGAAATAACAGCCCTTTCATTTTTCAGATTCCCAATACTCCAAACCTCATGGGATCCTTCTGAAAACGAAGTCACTACACTTTTCCCAAATCCAGGTGACTCCAGAAACAATGAACTTAAGTTACCCTTTTTTATCTTGGTTTTCTCTAGGTTCAATGCTAGATTTCATCCCAATTAACTGAATTCATTGTATAGCAGCTTCCCCGATCTTTTTCCCACTTACCAAATTCTTAGGATTCTTAATCAACTTTTGAAATTCACTAAAAGGGAAACTCAACCAAATGAAAATAACAACTGAATCAATAGTTTCTGCCAACCCAAAAAATCTCTCAACTTCAATTGGTGCGGACCAGGTTATCCTGGATACGTCAAATAACTTATATTTTGGATTGGAAGATGTAGCTAGTAGAATCTGGGAACTATTATCAGGAAAACATCAAGTTTCTGATATAGTGGAACTCATTGAAGAGGAATACGAAGTGGATAATTCCCGCTGTCGGGAGGATGTTTTATCCTTTCTCGAAGATTTACACCTAAAAGGCCTAATAGAAATTGCTGACTAGTAACGCATTGGCCAGGGCTTTCTCCAATTTCCTGTCTCTACCCCTTGCGGAGAAATGGCTATCTATCAAAATTATCTTTCTTCTATATGCCTATCGACTGTCTTTACAAGTCTTTTCCTTCGCATCGATAAAGGAATTTGCTGAGGGGAAATATCTTCTAAAAACTAAAAAATCTAAAGAAAACTATCTTTCTAAACTTTCCAAGCTTTTAGAAATACTAAGTAAAAGACTACTAGGAACAGACAACTGCCTTCTAAGAAGCCTTGTATTCGCCCATTTATCCAACAAGAGGGGCATTCCAAGCAGAATAATGATTGGAGTACGTAATTCAGATAGTGCTACACTGGACGCGCATGCATGGGTAGTGGACCATGATGGTCTTACTATTTTTGAAGAATCTACGGTAGGATTACCATTTTCTGAGTTGTTAAATGAAGAGCAATATCAACATTCCCTCCAGAAAGCTTCAGCTAAACAAGATTCAAACAATCTCTAGAATTTTTAAAGAAATTCAAAATATTTCGAGCACTAAGTTCTTAGCCCTGCTCTTTCTTTCCTTTTGCACCACGTTCTTTGAAGGCTTCGGATTAATTTCTATTATTCCTATATGTCAATTCTATTTACAAAACTTAGGTCTTGAGATTGGGGGCATCACTGATTCTTCCATTTCCTCCTTGGTTACTAAAACCCTAGAGAGCCTGGGTATAGGATCATCAATTCACCTTGAGGCGGTTTTAGTATTTTACCTATTTTTCTTATTATTAATTGCCTTATTAAGTTGGGCCAGAATCAGGCTCGCAGCGTCGCTGCAAGCCAGTTTCATGCGACGCAAAAGAAACTCTTTATTCAAACGTCATATACTTTCTTCACTAGAGAATTTTTTAGAATTTCGTAGTGGACAATTAGTTAATGCTCTCGGCACTCAGTTGGACGAAGCAACTACCTGTATTTTTATTTTCCTTGAACTCACCTCTGCTTTTGTTCTAATTGTCATTTTCCTTATATTTGCAATTTTCAACTCCCCTCTTCTAAGCACCTTAGCACTCATTACATGCTTAAGTTCCTGGTTTATTCTTAAATCTTTGGTCTCCAGGAACTCTCGCTTGGGGTTAAAGATAGTAGAAGAAACAAGTGACTACTATTCCAATATCAATCAACTCCTAACCAACTACAAGAGAATCCGCTCCACTGGTGCAGAAAGCGAGGCGATTGAACGCGGAAAATATTACTCCGATTCTCTAGCTAAGCTTCTAATGGAAACAGCTAGAAATCATGCATTACTAAACCTAGTTTCAACAATGATATCCGGATTTGTGCTTGCTTTTCTAGCATATGCCAGCATTTTTTGGGGAGCATATAGTTGGGTTGCTACGACAACAAGCTTGTTGTTTCTAATCCGTATCCTCGGCAAATTCTCAAGTTTTCAAATAAAACTCCAACACTTCCTACAGTTAGCCCCTGCATTCATAAAGACTTTAATGCTAGAGGAATCTCTCCAGGAATCCCAGCTACAAATTACCCCTGCAATATCGGGTATTAAGTTCGAATCATTGGAGGTGAACAATATTCAGTTCTCTTGGAGGGGTGAGTCAAAATTTACCCTCTCCCCTCCCAACTTCACTCTCTA
>CALKYB010000103.1 GCA_938003565.1 uncultured bacterium | reverse complement strand
TTCTAATCCTCATTTTCAGCACACTCAACACAACGAGTAATCTCCGGACGCGCAAGTAACCGAGCCAAGGGAATCTCTTCACCACAAAGCCCTACCTCCTTGTCTCCTTTATTAATCATTTCAAGAATAATTACCATTCGCCGCAACCGTAGCTCCGCCGAGCTAAGGTTAGCTTCTGCAATACTTTTTGCATTTATTGCCTCCAAACTCGTCAAACGACCAATAGATCTGTCTGGCTTGACCGGCAAAGTTTGAGGCTTCAGACGTTCGATTTCCTCTGTAACAAGGTGAATTTCTTCAAGTAGTTTCTTTTGGTCATCGAGCTTCATTCAAATCGACTTTTATGGTTAAACTATGCAATCAAGAATTATGAAAGCAGGTGTTAGTTAAACTTCCAAGTAGATGGATTTTTCGACTGTTCAGAGTTATTATAAAGACTAAGCACTCAAGATACCTATATCGGACATTAGTTATTTAGGACAAGCAATGAAAGCCCATTCCAGTTCATCATTTCCAGTAATATTATCAGCTTTCCTATTGCTGATACACTCCTCAGTATTCGCTCTTGAAAAAGAAGAGGGGAAGAAAAAATCTGAAACTACCGTTGCTGGAGACGTGACAATCCACACTACCGAAACAAAGGAAAAAATGATGGTAGGTTGGATTGAGAAAGTTAAGATAGAACCAGAAAATTTGGTAATGCACGCTAAACTAGCTCCAGGTACTGAAACATCTTCTATTGGGGCAGAGAATGTAAAGTCTTTTAAAAAGAAGGGTGAAAAATGGATAAAATTTGACCTTGTTGACCGTAAAGGAAAAAAACAAACCCTAAAGAGAAAATTGATTCGCATCGCTAAAATTAAGCGTCCGGGCAACGACCCCATAGAACGCTTCACAATTAAACTAGAGCTATGCGTGGGTAATACATTTCTTGAGGAGGAAGTAACTATTGCTGATCGAACTGGCTTTGAGTATGAATTGCTTATTGGCAGGTCTTTCCTTGCTGGAAATCTAACAATAGATCCTTCTCTGTCTTACACAGTCAAACCCAGCTGTAGATAGATTCTTTTACGAGCTTTCTTTACGCACCCCGGTTCGCCTAGATATGATGTATAAGATTAAAGTTTTACTAATCTTACTAAGTTTTCTCACAACACCTCTGCTGGGCTTTGCAGAAGCGGAATCTGCCACCTCCGAGCTGGAAGAAGAAAATAATAATTTAGAAAAAGATTTAGTGGGCTGGATTGAAAAAGTGAAACTAAGCCCCAGCAATATAACACTTGAAGCAAAACTAGACACCGGAGCAGACAACTGCTCCCTAAATGCTCAAGATATTAAAAAATTTAAGCGAAAAGGTCAGACTTGGGTTAAGTTTAAGATTAAAAATAGGGAGAAAAAAGAAAAAACCATAGAACTCCCCGTAATTAAACAAACCAGAATAAAAAGAGTTAAGGGAAAATCGCAGGTCCGTCCCGTTGTGAGGTTAGGACTCTGTCTTGGTAGTAAGTACTCTGAAGTCGACGTCAACCTTGCGGATCGATCAAACTTTGCATACCCCCTTTTAGTCGGCAGGAGTTTTCTATCAGCCCATGTAGTTCTAGACCCTTCTCGAACCTATACAACTGAGCCTAACTGTAAGTCTGATTAGGCTCTAAAGTTATAAATAACATAACAGGTCAAATATTTTGATAAAAAGTAGTGTAACACCTTTAGTTTGCTTTCTTCTAGCCCTGGGCCTGGGGTTAATGTCGTACCATCACTTCAAAATAGGAGTTCCTCTTTTTCCAGATTTTTCAGGTGAAGGCTGGCTCATTGAAAGTAAAGTCACCGTTTCTCCAAGTGACAAAAAACCTTCCATTGCTATGTCCCTACCTCTAGATAATGGCAAATACCATATCGAAAACGAGAATTTTCTCTCCGACGATTTCGCCTTGGCAACCCTTAGTGAAAAAGGAAGAAAACTGGCTAGGTGGAGTAGCAAGAAAACCACTCGCACCAACAACCTTTACTATCGGGCGCAAATTAAAACACTAAGTAGAGATGAAGCCAAAAGAAAACAACTTTTAGAGGTTTCTTCTAGAAAGGAAAGTCCTCGTGAACCAAAATTAGTTAAGCCTTTTGAAAAAGAAAAGAATCGCTTAATCGGAGAGCGAATTTACAAGCGGCTAAGAAAAGTCCACAGTTATCGAAAACCTTTAGCTAAAGCGCTTCTGGAAGAAGCTCTTAGCGAAAATCCAAGCGAAGATTTTAAATCTATCTTCGGAAAAAACGAATCTCTAAAATTCAAACTAACTGCTGTAACCAGAATACTTGCAGCCAAAAATATTCCAGCTCGTTTAGCTAGAGGGTTGAAGCTAACCAAACCTCAAAGAGACGCATCTTTCGTCTACTGGATTCAAGTTTACCACGGCGGAAAATGGTTAGACTTTGACCCTTCAAGATATGTGTGGGAATCTCCAAAGAATACTTTTCTTTGGAAAACTGGCACTAAAGGCATCGTTGATGCCTTCGATTCTAAGCGCGTTAAAACCCTCATCTCGATCAGTCGCGAAGATTCTCCAGGGATTGCAGCAGCAGTTAAAAAGAATAGATTGAAAGAAAAATCACTTGGAGCTTTCTCAATCTCCTCACTCCCAGTCCAAACCCAAGCAGTTTACAGACAACTATTGCTCATACCCTTAGGTGCCCTCTTTGTTGCTTTTTTACGCAATGTAATTGGACTAAAAACGTTTGGTACATTCATGCCCGTGCTAATCGCCTTATCGTTTAGGGAAACTCAACTTTTCTGGGGTATTGTTCTCTTCAGTAGCATAGTTTCTTTCGGGCTTTTCATTAGATTTTACCTGGAAAGACTAAAGCTTCTTCTCGTTCCAAGATTGACCGCAACTCTAACCTTGGTGATTATCGCTATTTTGATGTTCGCTTTTCTCGGCCAGTATTTTAATATAGATCCTGCTTTTTCTGTTGCTCTTTTCCCTTTAGTTATCATCACCATGACTATTGAAAGAATGTCAGTTGTTTGGGAAGAAGCAGGAGCCCGAGAGGCTTTGCAACAAGGAATTGGGAGTTTAATAGTCGCAGCACTTACCTACTTAATTGTTATTAGTAGACAGCTGGAGTATCTCTTTTTTAGCTTTCCTGAGTTACTTTTGATTGTTTTAGGACTTTCCATCGCTCTTGGAAGATACAAGGGATACCGACTAACAGAATTTTTTCGTTTTAGAGAAATATCCTAGTTGCTATGTTTTCAACATTAAAAAAACTTAAAAAAGCTGGCATTCTTGGTATCAACTCTAGAAATATAGATTATGTTCTTAAATACAATCCTAGAAAGCTCTACCCACTTGCTGACAACAAAATTAGAACAAAAGAACTAGCCTCAGAAGCAGGAATCGAAGTTCCGGATCTATACGGAACCATCTCCTCAGTTGGTGAACTTAAATCACTGCGTAGTATCGTCGCGGATAAAAATGATTTTGTCATAAAACCTTGCCGCGGCTGTGGCGGAGAAGGAATCACTGTAATCACTGAGATTCAAGATGACGGCTATTTGGACATTTCTGGAAAGTTTATATCTAGAAGAGACTTACAACACCATGTTGCGAATATTCTCCATGGCTTGTTTAGCTTAGGTTCTCGTCCTGACCAAGCAATGATTGAGTATAGGGTGAGGTTTGATCAAGTTTTTGCTGAAGTAAGCTACAAAGGAGTACCGGATATTAGAATCGTTACCCTCAAGGGCGTGCCAGTCATGGCAATTTTGAGACTCCCGACAAAAATTTCAGGGGGAAAAGCGAACCTACATCAAGGTGCAATTGGAGTTGGAATAGATTTAGCGAAAGGCAAGACCCTCAATGGGGTTTGGTTTAATCAAACCGTCTCGGACCATCCGGATACTGGCAAAGCTATTATGGACCGAATAATTCCACACTGGGAAACACTTCTTACACTTGCATCAAAAAGCTATGGTTTAACTGGATTAGGCTACCAAGGGGTCGATATTGTCCTAGACCGAGATCGAGGACCGCTACTTCTGGAAGTCAACACAAGACCTGGCCTAAACCTACAAATAGCTAATCAAACTGGACTAACTCTGAGGTTGAAAAAAATTGAAGAAGCATTGCCTCAACTGATTTCAATTGAAGAAAAAGTGGCCTTCGCTAAAGAAAACTTCAGTCACATTGGTTAAATTATATTACCAGGAGAAAATATCCCATTTGGATCATATACTCCCTTTAAGGCACGAAGGAGTTTAAGTTTTCCTTTATCGTTCTCCAGATTAAAAAGCCCCTTTCTTAGCTTACCGACCCCATGCTCTCCAGCGACCGTACCTCCAAACTTTATAGCCAGCTTGGACAACTCCTCTCTCAACTTCAAAGCCTTACTAGTCTCTTCCGGGTTTTCTGAAACAAAATTAAAATGAGGATGTCCACTTCCAAGGTGGGCGTATCTAAAAACCCGTTGCTCTGGGAAACCGAATGAAGAGCAAATCTTAGTCGCTTCGCTCATCATAGATTCCAACTTCAAAACCGGAACAGCCCAATCAGTTGAAACCTTTTTTCCTCCATTTCCTTGAACCTCTTTACCCATTTCCCAGGTACTAGACGGTGGACAATGTCTCAACTCTCGAAGCTCACTTATCTTCACTGGACTATCAGCAACAATTGTTTCTTCTAAAAGAGCACCACCCCTCTCCAAGACCTCAAACCAGTTGTCTAGCAATGTAGATTTTTCACCATCCAAGTACTCTTGCTCACATATAACCGCAAACTGCCCCTTTTTTGGAAACTTAGGAAACTTGCCCGAATCTCGAATTAGTCTAAGACAACTAGCATCCATAAACTCCATTGAGCGAGGTGAAATATTAGGAAAATCCCCACTCACCACACGACGACTGAAATCATGCATAGAGGATTCGAGCTCAAAGAAAATACAAAGAGCGTAGGCATCTGGAACCCCACGATAAATTCTCAATCGAAGACTAGTAAATGGACCAAAAATCCCCTCTGAACCAACAAACTGAGCTGCCTGATTCTGTAAACAAGCTGGCCCAGTCGCATTTTTACTACCTCGATAGTTTTCGATTCTTGAGATCTTCCCATCTCCATCGATGATCTCCATGCCTAAAACATGATTTACGGTTTGCCCGTACTTCAAACTTCGAGCCCCCCCAGCATTTGTTGCGACTGTTCCACCAAGTGTAGCAATTTTTTCACTTGATGGGTCCGGTGGATAGAAAAACCCTCTCTCTGCCAGAGCTTCCTTCAAGTCGTAGAGAAAAATTCCAGGCTCGACATCACAAAAACATTCATCTTCATTAATTTCGATTATTTTTCTCAACTTCTCAGTAGAGAACAGTAGTCCTTGATCGCTAAGTCCTGACCCGGTGTCACAGGTTCGTGCACCTGAAGGAGTTAAAGATATCTCTTCCTTAAGACAAATTTTGACTATTTCT
>CALKYB010000102.1 GCA_938003565.1 uncultured bacterium | reverse complement strand
TATATTGTTTTACCTGAGAACTTTCGGGTGGGTGTGCTGCAGACTACTTTTGACGATAAGATGGCGGCGTTCATGCAGGTTGCTGGTCCCTTGGAGCGCAGTAAAATGCCTTTGAAGGTCATGGTTTCTCCTTCCTACCATATCTTGAGAACTGAAGGTCCTCATGTTTTGGAAGGTGCAAAAATTGTCCCACATTTAACGTTTTCACCAATTAATGATGTCCTAGCTGAGGTTCGCTCTACTCATAATGCTAATAAGATTAGTTTAGCTGTTGATGGAAATCCTTTGACTAAATGGGACACAGGCTATCCGGGTCAGTTGGGGTTTGAAGAAGTTAGTTTAAGATTTAAAGAGACAATTGAGTTTGATGCATTTGAATTGGATTTAGACGGATTTCGAACTGACTTCCCTCGTGGCTTAGCGGTGTCCGTCAGTGAAACATGCGAAGAATTTGGAGAAGTGTCAGATCTGATTTATGATGCGCCAATTTGGCAGGGGAGAGTGCATTTAAGTAAAAAAGGTTTTCCCTACTATGGTAGTCAAAGTGATGTAAAGGTTATTTTAGATCGCCCTTATTCCGCTAAGTGCCTCTATTTTAAGCAAACCGCAAATACTCCGGTGTTTACTTGGAGTATCGCTGAAATTAAACTTCATCGTACAAAGTAGATTTTATTTAGTTCCTATTTGACCCAAGTCCTCTCGATTTGAAGCTAGTCCACTTAGGAAAAAGCCCAGTGAAACTACAATCCAAGGTGCGTATCTTGCATCTTGTGTTGGGCTGTAGGGATATTCGAGACGTAAGTAAGCAATAGCTAAAACTGAAATAATGCTAAGGCTTAGAAAGTATAGAGTTAAGGCTTTATCATGTTTAATTTTTCTCATTAGTCCTGGGATTGAGAGGAGTAAGAGTCCACACTGAAGTAGGATAAACAACTTTGCAATTGGTTGATTGACTACATCTCTAAATTCACCAAATAAACTGGACTTAAAAAAGTACTCCCAGAAAATCCCCCTTCTTGATTTTTCATCCCAAGGATTGTTGAAGGGTTCTTCCCAAATCTTTTCTAATTTGAATTCACTAAAAGATTGCTCTTGTTTACTAATTTTTAGCGCCGGATGTAGGAGCTTTATGGTGTTGGTGCCAATTATCTTTAGGTTTTGATCTTCTACCATACGATAGACTAGAGGGGTGAGGATCAATGAAGTAGCGACTAGGCTTTTTAATAGAAAGCTCAACTTATTCTTGGAGAGAAAGAACAAAAAGACAAATCCAAGAACCAAGCTAGGAATCGCTGAAAGTTTGCATGCTACTCCTAGGCTGGCAAAGACTATAGCAAGGAGTGAGGTGTACCTATTTGTAGTTTTTAGGAATAGGCATACACATAGTATACTAAGAAGCACAAAGTAGAGGACTAAGGAGTCGTTTGAAATTCTAGTGCTTGGATAGATTAAAAGGGGACTAAGGGTTATCGGAATTGAGAATAGGAATAGTCCTAGCTTGTTCTTGGTACATACTTTAGCAATGGTTAAGGCGGTTGCTAGTGTACAAAGTGAAAGCAGAAGAGAAAACCATCCTAAAGAAGTTAGTTTTGGGAGATTCCAAATATTTCCGACCCAGTTTACTCCAGCTGCAGCCAGGTAGTAGAGAGGAGCCTGGAAGAACTGCCATCCCTCATTCATTCCCGGAAGGTCTGAGAAACGCACTATATGATTTATGTAGTCTAAATGTTCCTCTGAATCATAGGATCGCAGCCAAAAAGGTGTGAAGTAAAAGTATATTGATCGAATAGCTGCCCCCGCTAGAAAAATTTGATAAACTAGAGATTTCGTACCCGACCGGCGATAGAGTATTGCAGCCAAAATAATATAGAGACTGAGCAAAAAACATGGGGCTATCAGAGCGCGCCTGCTGAGGGGATCTTTGTCTATCCACAGCCCTACTTTGCCCCCCTTGTTTGTAACTTGGACCTTAACTTTATATTTTTCTTTTGGCTCTAACTTGGGCAGAGAGATTTTTTTATAGTTTGGAAATATACACACCGGGTTGGATACAAGTTTTTCCCCATTTATGGAGAGAGACTCAATGCAATCGTCTGCGCGTACAATGAGACTCGTAGGTGAAAGGTAGTCTGTCTCCAGGTTGAAACTAATCTTGGAATCAGGGAAGTTCTCTCGGGATGTAAATGGGAGGGACTTAGAGCTCCATTCGGTGTGAGTATGTCGAGCTATGACTCCTGAGAGGTTCAGGTTGGAATGTGATAGCGTCACCGAACCGACGGTTGCTAGAATGAGGGCTAAAAGTTGAAGCAGTAGAGTTAGTTTAAGACTACCCCTCTGGTTAGCACAGATTTTGAAAACGGTTTCTCTATTTTCCAATTTTATTGTCTTTGCTCGATTTAAAGTATTTTTCGAGCCCGACCTCTCTTAAATTTTCTTTGGGAATGAACTTTAAGGAAGCAGAATTAATGCAGTAGCGTAAACCTGTCGGCTGAGGACCGTCGTTAAAAACGTGACCCAGATGAGAATCACTGGTTTTACTACGAACTTCCGTTCTCGTTGTAAAAAAACTTTTATCCTCAACTTCAACGATTTCTTCCGAAACTAATGGTTTAGTGAAGCTTGGCCATCCGGTTCCCGAGTCAAATTTATCAACGGAGCTGAAAAGTGGTTTACCGGAAATAATGTCGACGTAAATTCCTTCTTGCTTATTATTCCAATACTCATTTTTGAAAGGTGGCTCTGTGCCATCTTCACGAGTGACATGTCTTTGTAAGTCTGTAAGGTGCGAATCATCCATAGTTTTATAGTTTGCCTCAATTTTTGTTTCGCTGTCCAGAGAGCTTGAAGTGGTGTTGCAGGAGATGAGAAGAAGAGGGATCACTAAGAAGGCCCAGAGAGTTTTAGTAAACGATATCAAATTGATCATAATAAGCTTCCGTATTCAGAGATTTATATTTTTAAGCTAAGCTGGGCAACAGTCTCTGATTTTAGAGGTTCCCACTATACTACCCATATAGATTACTACGCGACAGATTAGGAAAGGTTTCCGTTTTATTTAGTCGCAAATGTAGATAGTACAAATAGGTGGATTATATTTTTGAGGTTAGTAGCCCCAAAGTATAGTGAAATTGGCAATTATTTAAGTATGTTAGTAGTATTGATGGTGACCCATCGATGGTTTAGTCAATAACGGTTTGAAGGAGGTTAGGTTGATGATTGACTAAATTGGTAGGTTTTTGTAATTGGGATGGAGCCTCTGGTATTTATATCAGATGTTATACCGCCATATTGCTAGGCAATTTTAGTGCATCTGCCTTGATAATGAACAGAAAATAATACATAGTCGGCCCCCGAGGGAATCTCTGGCCGCAGCTTATTTTTGCTGCCCTTTGTATGCCACAAATTGCCTTGAAGAGTAGCAAATAGATTTTACAAAGTTCCACTTTTTGGAGGAGTATTAATGTCCTACTGCGGACCTAAAGTTAGATTATCCCGTAAGCTCGGTGTTCCTATGACGCCAAAAGCTTCCCTGGTTATGTTGCACAAGCCCTATGGCCCTGGTCAACATGGTCAAAGAAGAAGTGGTCGTAAGTCGGATTACGGTCGACAGCTTTTAGAGAAACAACGCCTCAAGTACCAGTATAATATTAGTGAGAGACAACTAAGAAACTACTACCGAGAAGCTAATCAGATTAAAGGTAACACGGCTGATAATTTGCTAAGAATTCTTGATAGTCGTTTAGATGCTGTTATTCTAAGAGCTGGATTTGCTCCGACTATTTATGCCGCTAGGCAGTTGGTTAGTCATGCTCATGTTTTAGTTAACGGTAAGAGAGTTAACTTTCCATCTTTTCGCGTGGATTCCAGTATGGAAGTTTCTATTAAAGAAAAGAGTCGCTCGATTCCGTTTATTCAAGAAGCTTTGCAAAATTCAACTCCTCCAGCTTATATGGAAGTTCAGGCTGGTGAGTTTAAAGCGCGTATTGCAAGAGCTCCTGAGTCTGAAGAGATTCCAATTGTTTGTGAAATCTCTCAGGTTATTGAGTACTATTCTAGATAACCTTTTAGTTTTCGCTTCACGCCTTCAAGCAAGAGAGAATCTCTAATTCTAGGTCCTCTCTTGCGTGGGACATTATATTGTTATGTCCTGCCTTCTCATATATTTTCAATTTTACATTCGACTTGTCCTTGACGATTTCGTAGAGGTTTTTACTATGCTGGGCTGGAATTAACCTATCGTCTGCTCCATGCAATAGAATTGAGCATGGGAAGGGTTTGTTTTTAGCCAGCTGAAATTCGTCGGAGTTCGAGAAATTTGTTTTGAGAAAAGGCGAGAATAATTTAAACACTGGCTTTTTAGCGATTACTTTCTTAATGCTCTCGTAGGGACTAACCAAAACCATCGTGTGGACTTTATTTTTAAGTGCGACGTAGGTCCCAGGGCCGGTGCCAATAGAAACGGCAAAAATTAATATCTTCTTTGCTCCCAGTCCTTCAGTAGCGTGAAGGTAGACGGTGTCTATGTCGTTTTTTAAACCTTTTTCACTAGGGGACCCGCTGCTTTTGCCATAGCCCCTATAAGAGAAGGCTAGACTGGGAATGCCGATACCGGCTAGCCATTCTTGATAATGGTTGCCCGCTCCGTAAATATTGTCACCATTGCCGGTCAAAATAATCGCTAAAATATTATCTGCTTTTGGTCCCTTATTTAGCGTTTTAGTAGTTACTGTTTGATGCCAAACTTGAATACTTTCCCCATCGACAGTTTTGAGAAATGTTTCTTCGATGTGCTCTGGCTTAGAGTAGCGTTTCTCTATATCTGCGATACTTCCACGCCTCTTGCCGGGAAAAAGAAAGTCATTCTGTTTAAATATAATTAAGCTTCCGACAATCAGGAGACAGATCAGTCCAACTATAATAATAGCTTGAAGGAGTCCTTTTACTTGTTTCATAAGTAGGGCCAGATATGAGTGTAGTGGGCAGATACTAAGAAGTATTACTTGAAAGGCTATATGTAAAATAAACATTGAGCCACAAGGATTAAAGTCTCGATGATTTTTGGGATGAAGGGAGAATTTAAATTCTTCCGGCTCGACAAGGTGATTTGAGGGGTCAAACAAAAAGACTGTTACCCGACAAACTTAAGAGGAAATAAAAAAGCCCGCAATATGCGGGCTTTCATAAACA
>CALKYB010000101.1 GCA_938003565.1 uncultured bacterium | reverse complement strand
TGTAGACTGGAATGTAAGTCTTTGGGATATGGCTGCTACTCGTATTTTGATTGAAGAAGCGGGTGGAAAGTATCAAATACTTAAGCAAAGAGAGCATCCAGAAAAAGGAACTCAGTTTTGCACAGTTTTTGGAAAGAGCCCTCTGGTTGATCAGATTGTGGAGTTAGTGGGGTCTTAGAGGTAGGTTAGAAAGACTATCCATTGTTGTTAAACTGAAGGGAGTAGGGATCTGCAACCTGACGGGATCTAATTGCTTCTAGAACCTCGGCCAAACCACTTTCGATATCGTGCTCAGTTTCGAAATCTAGTAGCTTAACAATTTTGCTACTGCTTAGTTTGTAGTCATTGACTTCAGCAGTTTTTCCGCCTGTTGTGACGGACGTATCAGAGAGCAGAGAGGATATTTTATTCGTGACTTCTTGCATGGAGACACACTGTCCTTCACCACAAATATTAAAAATTTCACCACTTACCAAATTCAGGTGGCCTGAGAGACATAAGTAAATTGCTCGGGCCGCGTCCTTTACATGAATAAAAGCTCTTTTCTCTTCACCGGAGGGGAGGTGTATTTCTTTTTTTATAGCAGCTTCTCGAAGTAACTGGTTTGCTGGGAGATCAAATCTCATTCTTGGTGAGAAGCCAAAACAACTTCCAATCCTAAGAATTGAGGGGTGAAAATCCCTATTTTTGGCATTTATAATTCTCTCCTCCATCCGTAGCTTTAATCGCGAATAAAGTGTTTTGGGTTCGGGAACAGCTGTTTCATAAATGACACCAGAGGCAGTTCCATAAACATTGTCCGAGGAAGTAAAAATAAATCGTTCTACACCATGCTCAATTGCGGCATCAACCACCACTGAAGAAGCTAGTAGGTTTATATCTCGCATTGTTGACCGCTGGACATCGTTAAGCCTCCTACCAACAATTGCTGCCATTAATACAACAGAATCAACTCCCTCACATGCTTTAGAAATGGCCTTAACATTGCAAATGTCGCCCTTGATAATTTTAAGATTGGGGTGCTTAATTGAGTCTAGGCCAACAGAGCCAAATAGGAAGTTGTCGTAAACTTTTACGTTGTATCCCTGATCTAGGAGAATTGGTGTTAGGACCGAACCTAGATAGCCCGCCCCGCCGATTAAAAGAACTGTAGTTGAAGAGTCGTTCATAAATGAAAGTCTGCCTCTAAGTTTTTTTTATTGTTGGTCCCTCAGGAGTGTCTTTCACAGTCCAACCTTCAGCCAAAAGCTCATCCCTAAGGGTATCTGACTTAGCCCAGTCTTTTGCAGAGCGGGCTTCTTCACGCTTAGCTAAAAGATCTTTCACTTTTTTGGGAACTGTCTCAGTCTTTGTCTCCAGCCAGTCTGATACGCCAAGACCTAGAACTTTGTCAAAATCTAGAGCTAAATAAAGTTTCTCGCCTGGCTCGATGGTGCTGTTCTGCAAGGTTTGCTGAAAGTTAGCTAGGCCTCTAGACACTCCGATATCATTTAGGACTTCTGTTTTGAACTGATCCCCAATGGTTCTAGCTTGCGCAGATAACGATGAATCGTCACTGGGTATTTTGCCCCCAAGACTCTCATTGAGAGACATTATTTTCTCCCTCAGGCCGTTTAACCTTGCGCTTGCACTTTCCAGAGCTTCCCAGCTCCAGGCCAGTTCCTTGCGGTATGAACCTCCCAGGCAAAGCAGCCTGTAGGAGATTGGGTCAAATCCTTTATCCTTCAAGCGATCCAAAGTGAGAAATTCACCAGTTGATTTCGACATTTTTTGTTTATCAGCTACTAGGAATCCTCCGTGTAACCAAAAGTTAGCCATGGGCTTGCCGTGGGCTGCTTCACTTTGCGCTATTTCGTTTGTGTGGTGCACGGGGATATGATCTATTCCGCCGCAGTGAATATCAAAACTCTCACCTAAGTACTTATGAGCCATAGCACTGCATTCAATATGCCAGCCAGGGTAACCTCTGCCCCATGGGGAATCCCATTGTAGCTCTTGATCCTCGAATTTGCTTTTTGTAAACCAAAGAGCAAAGTCGTAGGGATTTCGTTTTTTGGAATCTACTTCAATTCGGGCGCCTGAGCGAAGTTGCTCCAGGTCTAGCAGGGCTAGCTTACTATAGTCAGGAAATTTGTTCACATCGAAATAGACATTACCGCCACTTTCGTAAGCTATATCCTGTAGCTGTAGTTTTTCGATTAAAGATATCATTTCAGCGATGTGGTCTGTGGCCTTACAGATCACATCGGGTCTAGTAATGTTTAGCCAGCTGCAGTGTTCAAAAAAAATATCTGTGTAGTAAGAGGCGATGTCGTGAGATGATTTAGCCTCTCTTTTTGAAGCGAGAAGCATTTTATCTTCTCCCTCATCGGCATCAGACACTAAGTGCCCAACGTCTGTTATATTCATCACATGATTTACTTTATATCCCGCATAGCGCAGGCTTCTACTTAGTAAATCTTCAAAAATGTAGGTCCGAAGGTTGCCAATGTGCTGATAGTTATAGACGGTTGGTCCACAGCAGTATAGTCCGACTTGGCCTCTATTTATACTCTTGAAAACTTCAAGTTTTCTGCTCTTAGTATTGTAAAATTTTAATTCAGCCTGGCTCATTTATAGTTTTTTAACAAAGATTCTTAATTGCGTTAAAAAGGATTTTATAGCCAACCCCTTGTTTTAGGGTCATGAGAGACTCGGGATGAAATTGTACACCTGCAATAGGCAGAGTTTTGTGACGAAGTCCCATGATGATTGAACCTTCTCTACGATCGGCTTCGTTATCGGGGTCAACAATTGTTCGGGCTGTAATTTCCAGACAGTCAGGAAGGGATTCCTCATTAACGCAAAGGCTATGGTATCGTCCTACCTCAAAAGTTGCACCAATTCCTTCAAAGAGATTAGAATCATTGTGCCTTACCTGTGAAGTTTTACCGTGTCGAGGACCAGGTAGTTCGTTGATTTCCGCGCCAAAGGCTTGGGCTATGCCTTGATGTCCGAGACATACGCCAAAGATAGGAATGTTACGTTCCGCTAGTGCTTTTACTTGGTTAGGAATGCCAAATTCTTCTGGAGAGCCTGGGCCTGGAGAGAAGAATACAAGATCGGGATTGACCTCGTTGATAACACTCTCGGGATAACCTGAGCGAACCGTGTGAACATCACAGCCTAACTCTCGCATATAGGAAGCTAAGTTATGAACAAAACTATCTCGACAGTCCACTAAGAGAATTCTTTTACTAGACTTTAGTTTAAAGTCTTCTGGATCGAATCGCCGTTTCTTCAAACTTTTTATCGGACTACTCGAAATTGCGGCTAGAAACGCTCCAGCTTTAGTTAGAGTTTCTTGCTCTTCGTCTTCAGGGTTAGATCCGTAAAGTAAAGTTGCTCCTGAACGAGTAGAAGCACGACCATCTTTTAGGTGGGCAGTTCTAAGGGTAATACCAGTGTTAATATTGCCATTAAATAACAGTAGTCCAATAGCGCCTGAGTACCACCCTCTTGGATTGAGTTCTAAATTTTCAATCTCTTGCAAAGCTGCTGGCTTAGGTGCTCCTGTAACTGTGCAGGCCCACATATGGGTTTGAAAAGCGTCTAGACTATCGTAACCATCAGCTAGCTCACCACAGACATGATCAACTGTGTGTATTAGGTGAGAGTAGAACTCGAGTTGTCTTCTGCCGATTACTCGTACAGATCCGGGTATGCAAACTCGAGCCATGTCATTGCGATCGACATCTGTACACATTGTCAGCTCAGACTCGTCTTTTAGAGATGAAATTAGCTGTCGAACTTGGTCCGCATCTTCAAGAGCACTGTCTCCACGCTTCACCGTTCCAGCTATTGGGCAGGTTTCGTACCTTTTATCGGTAACACGAACATATATTTCTGGAGAAGAGCCTATTAACTGTTCGTCTCCAAGGTTGATGCAAAACAGGTAAGGGCTAGGGTTAATTTCAGACAGGCGATGAAAAAGCTCCATGGGTAGTACTGTTCGTCGGGTTTCGAAACATTGGGAAAGTACCACTTCAAAATAGTCCCCTCGTTTCGTCCCCTCTAAAACTTTTGCTACTTTTTTTGCAAACTCTCCAGGAGCATGATCACTTTTAATTTCAGAATCTCCCTGCGGTGGTTCCAGGGTAAAGCTTTGTCCCCCAGAATCAAAGTCCGCGGTGCTGCCACTACTGTTTGATACGATAAATTCTTGTTTAAAAGCTATTTCTGTTTGCCGGTCGACAACAACTAACTCTAGAGGTAGGAACAGGTGACAATCTTTGTTTTTCACATCCCGCTTATGTTTTAGCTCAAGGTCTTCAAACTGAAGAACCAGGTCGTAGCCAAAAGCACCGTAGAAGCCAAACATTTCTGCAGCTTTGTCGTTGTGTTTGAACACTCCTTGTATTGTTCTAAGGACTGTAAAAACAGAAGGTTGTCGAGTTCTTTCCTCCTCTGAGAAGTGTCCGGAGGAAGTTGCGATTGAGCCAACTAATGAAGTTTGCTGAGGTGTAAAACTCTCAACACTTTTATCTTCTTCCAAAGCTGGACTAATAACCTTGAGTAAAAATTCACCCTGGGGATTTAGGGCATTGATGGAAAAGGTTCTTCCTCGACTGATAAATTCTATAGCCGGATTAACAAATCCAATGTCCCACCTGGAATGTTTTCCTGGATACTCTAATCCACTTGAGAATATGGCTCCTTTAGAGTGATCCAACTTTGAGAATACTTGCTCGAGCGCCTCGTCTATTTCTACGTTCGACTTCAGAACGGAAATATCGAGTCCCGAGTGGGTCTTTAGGGAGGACTTTGTTAGGTTTGCGCTCATCACATCTTAGTCAAATTTTGCTAGCTTGTTAAACTATAAACAAGCTAGCTTAGTATTGTGGGTAGTTCAGTTCGGAAGTAGCATGTTTTAGAAACCAAGTCAGTAAGTGAGCTTTATGCCGACTTGCTGCTAAATTCCTCGAAGTCCGCACTTACAATTTCCATCGCTTCTTCCGGTGTTTTTGCGAAATGTAGAAATCTAAAGTCTTCCTCACTTACTAAGCCTTGCTCTAATTGAGTTTCTTTCATCCAATCAATTATTCCACGCCAAAAATCTTCGTGTAATAATATAATAGGACGAGCCGGTAAATGTTGGACCTGCAGTAGCTGCCAAGCGAAGTATAGTTCTAGCAGGGTGCCTATACCTCCAGGGGTTACAACTACAGCATTGGATAATCTCATAAAGTCATCCAGTCTTGAGGAAAAGCGATTATGATGGTGTTTTATGTCAAGGTGCTGACTGGGTCGTTCCAGTTTGCCAAGGGCGCCGAGTTCGATCGATAGACCGTAGGAGATACTTTGAGTGCCAGCCGCATCTCTACCATCTTGGACACCAGAGTTACCAGCTTGCATCAAACCTGGCCCACCACCTGTAAGAACGTCTAGACCTTTTTCACCTAGTAGGTAAGCTAGACGGTAGGTCATTCTATAGTAATCATCATCTGGTTTGGTTCTAGCGCTTCCAAAAATGCAAACTCGATAGTGCTGAGAAGTGTGCTTACTAAGTTCATCTTCAAGTAAAATGATTCTCTCTCGCATCGTTCTCAGCCGATTGGTTAGTCTCAATCGACGAGGGCTAAACATTTTTAGGTAACTGTTCATTGACATAGTTTTTCGGTAGCTCTTAAGTATTTATTCTTTAGTAAGTTAGCGTTTAGTTAGTATGTAAATTAGAAAAAGCAAAAACAGCATTATGGTTTCTAGGCATCATTTTAGCACTGTTGAAATGGTATGACTTTAGAAATTTACTAGCTAGCTTCTGTCCGAAAAATAGCAGAGATTTGCAAGAGGGCTTTTAAGAATTGGCATTTTTCTCTGCAATAGCTTCTGTTTCTAGCCGCCTTTTTAGCATAATAACCCAATTCTCCCAGCCTGGGGCATTACTTCTTTCTTCGAGTAGTTCTTCTAAGATTGATGTGTCGTCCCCTGGATGAGCAGTATTTAGCGTTTGTAGTGACTCAAGGACATAGTCCAGAGCGACAATAATTTGGGCAAAATGCTCTTTTTTAATAGGGTTGTTGGGGTGCTCTTCTTCACTTGATTGGCAGCGAATCTCAGCTCTCTTCAAGGACTTTTTTAATTCTGCGGCCGCAGCTTCCAACTCTCCGAGCTCTTGTAGCCTTAGGGGTTTACTTCTGAGTTTTGAATTATGGTGCGGTTGAAAGTAGCTATATAAATCCATAGCCGTAGATATAGCCTATTAAGGGGTCTAGGTCACTCGGAAACACAGGTATTCACGCATTTAGCCACTATTTGTTGCGAAACGCTGTACGGATTCCGCCACCAGAGCCATGCGGCCAGTTAGTTGAGCGTAGTTGTCTGGAGTAAGCTGTTGAAAACCGTCGGAAAGAGCCTTTTCTGGCTCTGGGTGAACCTCGATAATCACGCCATCTGCTCCAGCAGCGATAGCTGCCAAAGACATAGGGGCTACTAAATCTCGCACTCCAGTGCCGTGACTTGGGTCTGCGATAACTGGCAGATGAGTTTCTTTTTTCAGCAATGGAATTATTGAGAGGTCGAAGGTGTTGCGGGTGTCTGTGAAGAAACTCTTAATTCCACGCTCACATAAAACAACATTCGGGTTGCCTTCGGAGTTGATATATTCAGCTGCCATTAAAAACTCTGACAAGCTAGATGCTGGACCACGCTTTAGCAAAACAGGTATTTTCGTTCCACCTACAGCTTTTAATAATCGAAAGTTTTGTGCGTTTCGAGCTCCAATTTGAAACATGTCAGTTGTTTTGCCCACTAGATCTAGGTGGTATTCGCTAACAATTTCAGTAACGATTGGAAGACCAGTCTCTTTGCGCGCTTGATCTAAAAATTTAAGCCCTTCTTCTTCCAGTCCCTGAAAAGCGTAAGGAGAGGTGCGCGGTTTAAAAGCTCCACCTCGTAAGATTTTTGCACCGGCTTTCTTTACAGCGATAGCTGTTTTAATTATTTGCTCTTCACTTTCAACCGAGCATGGGCCAGCAATGTGGATCACCTCTTTCCCACCAATTGCAACATCTTTAACCTTTACAATAGTGTTATCCTTTTTGAATTCTCTATTGCAAAGTTGATAAGGTTTTAGGATTGGAACAACCCGCTCGACGAAGGACAGGGATTTGAGTTCTAGTTTTTCCAACTTCCTCTCGTCACCAATTGCGCCAATTACAATTTTTTCTTCCCCTGGAAGATAGAGCGGTTCAAGGCCTATTTCCGTAATCTTATCCCGAACTATTTGGGCATCAGATTCAGAAGCGTTAGATTTAAGAACAATAATCATAGCGTTAAATATTAGGTTTCTTTGTTTTCATCTGTAAACTTTAATGTTTCTGCTAGTCGAGGAGTAGCTCAAGCTCTAAAGTTTACTTCCATTTTATTGAGCATCCTATAGCCGGGGTGAGAGGATTGTTTGGCTCTCCACCTTCTATAAGTGATACCACTGCAGTTTCGAGGTCTTTGGAGCTCACCATTTTCTCATCTTTGTAGTTGTCATCAATGCGGCCGTGATACTTAAGTTTAAGCTCGGAGTCGAACAAATAAACCTCGGGTGTGCAAGCAGCATCGTAGGCTTTAGCAACACTTTGATTCTCATCATGTAGATATGGGAACACAAAGTCCTGACTCTTGCTTTTTTTAACCATATTATCGAAGGAGTCTTCAGGGTAGCTCTCTTGATCATTGGAGCAAATTGCAACCAGTTGGAATCCATCATCCACAAAACGGGACTGGAGTGTAACAAGTCTTTCGTCCCAACCTTGGACATAGGGGCAATGATTACAGGTAAAAAGAACAGCTAGTGCTTTGTGATTATCAAAATCATGTAAGGAGTAGCGCTTTCCGTCAGTCCCGGGCAGATTGAAGTAGGGTGCTTCGTCACCTAACTTTAATTTCATACCATCTAGTTTTCTTTCCATTGCTAAGCTCCCAGATTTAGGTGTAGACGACCAGACTATTCTTCGAGGATCAAACTCTATCCAACCATTTGCAATAACTCGGTGGCACACACCTAGGTCGGGATTATTGAGGCCTCTTCTACCAACCCTTGGAGAAAATTGCGATTGTTGTTCTGAAAAAAAAGAAGGGCCGAAGAAATAGCAGAGAGGGATATCTTCGGCCCTATGTGAAGTGAAGGTATTTGAATCTGACTTCAAAGGTTTTGGGGATCTAGAAGTCAGTTAATCGGTCTGGACTAGTGATATACAAGTTTCGTACCAAATTTGTATGATAGATTTATTTCTCTGGTAACCGATTTTTAGGGTACCTATAAAATTGAGTTAAATCAGATATATACCTAGAGGAATCACCTAATTTTACAGTTGATGAGTATGTAATCTCCAGGTCAACTTGTCTCAGTTCTTCGCCAGTGGTTTAAGCCTTTAGAAAATAGTTTCGGCGTAGAGGGAAGGTTTGTGCGGTGGCTGAACTAGTCTCGTTCTAAAGCTCAAAAAAACCTTGTTATCCTCTTAGCATGTTTATGAAAGGCAGTGATTAATAGAAGGAAATGCACCCATGGAAGTAAGCTCAGAAAGCCTAACTGAGGTGGCAAATACCATCCGCTTCTTATCAGTGGATTCCGTCAACAGGGCTAACAGTGGTCACCCGGGTATGCCTATGGGTGTGGCTGAAATTGGTGCTGTGCTTTGGCTTAAGCATCTTCAATACGATCCCAAAGATCCCGCTTGGTTAGCTAGAGATCGTTTTGTGCTCTCTAATGGTCATGGATCAATGTTTCTCTACTCTCTACTTCATCTTGCAGGTTACGATCTCAGCATGGAGGACTTGAAAAATTTTCGTCAAGCCAATAGTCCAACACCTGGTCATCCAGAGTCTTTTGAGACCCCGGGAGTTGAATGTACGACGGGACCTCTTGGTCAAGGTGTAGCTAATGCGGTTGGTATGGCGATCGGACAAAAGCATATGGCTGCGAAGTATGGTGAAGATCTTTTTAGTCATAATGTTTACTGTATGCTTGGGGATGGATGCTTGATGGAAGGTATCAGCTCTGAGGCTTCTTCCTTAGCTGGGCATCTTGGTTTGGGTAACTTAAACGTAATATTTGATGATAATCAGATAAGTATTGCCGGTAGCACTCAACTCGCTTTTACTGAAGATGTAGCGAAGAGATATGAGAGTTATGGATGGGCTGTAAAAAAGATCGATGGTCACAATTTCGAGGAAATTGACAATGCTTTGGAGTGGGCGAAATCAGAGACGAAAAAGCCCTCTCTAATTCTCGCTCGGACCGTCATCGGTAAAGGTAGTCCCAATAAGGCTGGAACAGGTGGAGTTCACGGAAGCCCTCTTGGTCCAGATGAAAGCAAGCTGGCTAAGTCTGAAATGGGCTGGCCCGTTGATAAGGAGTTTCTAGTTCCTGAGTCGGTTAGCCAATTGTTCGCCAAGAAGCATGAGTCGATGAAGGAGACAGTTGCTTCTTGGCGGGATGAGTATAGTTCTTGGAAAAGTAGTAAACCTGAGCTAGCGAAAGAATTTGAAATGAGAATTTCAGGTGAAATCTCCGATGGTATTGGAG
>CALKYB010000100.1 GCA_938003565.1 uncultured bacterium | reverse complement strand
CCCTTGATAAGAACTCCAAGGGCTATCAAGGCATCGAATTGCCCAGAAGAGGCAAGAGACTGCGCTGCAAGAGGAAGTTCATAGGAACCAGGAACCCAAACGGTGGTGATCAAATCTTTTGATCCCCCATGGGACAGAATTGCCTGCTTCGCGCCTTCGAGTAATCGCTCACAGAATATTTTATTAAATTCTGCTACAATCAAGCCAAAACGCACACCTGAAGCATCTCTATTTCCAGAGATTACTCGTCCAAGCAAAGAATCTGAAAGTCGTAAATTACTGTTACTAACAGTCATTTTTTCGAACACCTAAAATAAAATTTAAAAGAGCAATACATCTTCATAGACATACACTACTCGATTTCTCCCTAAACATCGGCAGAAATTTCCTTCATCTATACATGACTATTATTATGACATATCTGTGATAATTGCAACACTAAGAAAGCTAGTAAGTATAGGGATATAGAAACAATATTTATAAGAATGGTGGCTTCCGACCCAAATTGCTGGCTCTCGGGGCTTAAAAAAACCATCGTAGAATTGAACTTCCCTTACAATCTATAAATTTCTAGGAAGCGAAATATTCTAGTCTTAATAGAATTTTTTTCTAACCCCACCTTCACTAAAAACTAAATCCAATCAAAGTTTTATAATCTAGACAACACCTGCTCCAGCAACTAGGTAGGCGACCAAGTTTAAGATAAAGCTATTGTAATCAAAGACACTTTTTAATCAAAGTTCAACTATTATGCGAAGGTCATCTCGATAGGGTCATTCAGACAACTGTGCTATACCTACCACAGAGACTGGAGATAATGGTTTATCGGAACTATAGGTGGTTTGAGACGAGTGTGCTCGTTTGAATCCACTTTTAGTTGAGGGTTAAATCTTGAGTACGCAATTTCATGATAGTTTAGTAAGCGGTCTGCTTCTCCCCCCTGTTTTCATATCGTACACTGGGGTGGCCTACGCGACGGCCTCACTTAGTTTTGGGATGTCATTCGGATTGATCATCTTAAGTATCTGGGCAGTAAGAGATTCGTTTCTTTCGTTCAGACGCGATCCTGACGAACATCTTAAATTAGATAATGTTGTTGAAATGGCTATCATCGCTGCCGGTTTGGTTTTTACTATAGTAGCAACTGTATTTCTTTGGAACTACTTCACTCTTCCAAAAGACACCAAAGGATATTTGGTTTTCTTTTCTGCAATGACACTGGCGCCAGTGTTCCGTTATTGCAGAGTCAAAAGAGAGTAGCTATTTTTCAATGGGTTTTTCTCAGTCTCAGTCTAAACTGAGGATACTATTTTTTAAAAACACCTGAAAAGATTACATCTAGGTACTTTTCGTTGGTTGATACAATCAATTCTTTAGCTCTTAGGGCTCTTTCTTTTTTACTAGCATTCACCAAACTGATTGTTTCCGATACTCCTGGAACACGTCTAATCTTTGAAACAAATTTATTTTCTGGGTTGCGAACGGCGTCAATGGACCTTAAGGCTATAAACTCAGAAAGCTCATAGCGAGAAAGGCCTGTAGCCAAGCTAGTTCTAAGTAGCTTATCCAACAAAGGACCAACTTCATCAAGAGATCCAATTTCTCCACCAACATTCTTCAACGTGACGTAGTCAGAGAGAGCCTCACCAATATTAAAAAAATTAATTTGTAACACTCCTCGACCTCGAACAGTCAATGTTCCCTCGAAATCAAAAGGAACGATCTGAGTGGCTATATAGTTACCAATCTCATTAAACTTAAGAAATTCTAGAACAGTCTCAGTCGGTAAATCTCCCCAAACTTCCCGATTTGCAGCCAAAGGTTTGTTAATATAGGCACAGAAACTACCGTGCTCTCTGAAGTAGGAAGCCAAACCAGCCCGTTTTTCTCTATGAACAGAAGAAATATCGTTACCCGGGAAAAGAATATCTTTCTCTAGTGTTCTAAGAGAAACTGGATCCAAAGAGGCGGTATCAATGCCTAATTCGGAAAGATCACCAACTACTGAAGGAGCAACGAGCTTTTCTTTTTGACTTGCTTCAAAAATGGCTAATACCACCGTGGACTGTCCAGTTGGCAAAACAGTTGGGTAGGTATTAAAGTAGAATCCATGCTCAGCGTATACCTTCCCTACCTCTCGGACAATGGTCGACAAATTGCCAATAAGTGGAACTGTAGAAAGTCCCTCACGAAAAAATTCTCTATTTAGCTCAGAGTAAAATTTAAGCACTTGCTCCTGAGCTTCTTGAGTCGAGAAGTAGGTATTGTTAGTTATTTTTTGTCCGTCACCAAATAATCGATTGGCAACATCTTTGGAAATATTGGCAATCTTTACCCGAGCCAACTCAAGTTGACGATCAACCTCAAAATCCGGCAAACAAGCTCTACCGTCTAAATGATCCTCTAATTTACTTTTTAAGCTATGACCCGTGTCGTCTAACTCTAGATTCGCCATCGTCTAAAACTTCTCTCTAAGATTCTGAGTCGTTTAAAATTTTAATTAAATGTAGCGAAAAATAAAAACATCATCATGAACATCCAGTTCAAAGTCGAACCCGACAGTTGTTCCAGTGCTGACAAAGTTGTCTCACGTTATCACCAGAAGAATGGGTGGTCAGCTCTGTTTGAATTTCTTTGGCAATGCGAACCAGGTTATCACTATTAAAATCAGCCTGGGTAGGATGATCTCTACCAGCTTGCTCTGCCGTGGCTGAGACCACGGCAATCAGGGCGATTGCTTTCATCATCTTAGGGCTCCGTGTCCAAACGACCAAAAAAATCGACTCAAAGGTGAACTCTAGTCCACAAAATATCGAACTCTCTAGTCGTTTAAACACAGTTTAAAAAACCTAAATTTTTCGCTACTCAATATTTAACGAGTAATTTTATCAATATTGAGGGTCGGGGTCAATTTTAGACAACAATCTCAGTAAATTCAGCAATTTATGCAAAAGAACATCTTAGCTAAAATTTGAAACAGCTGAAGCCAATAGAAATATAGAGTCGAGTACAAAGAAAACACTAAATAAATAAGGTTAGGAGATTTTATCCGACAAAATGAGGCAGTGCACTTCCACCTTCTTGCTAATGGTGGGAATATTGGTATCAGAGACAGAATAATCTGTCTGGCCTATCCCAAAATGCTTGAGTACAACTGAGAGATTCTCTTCTTGAACCAAGAGAAGCCCATGCTCATCAAGAGTGTTTAAATACTGGAGACCAACAACTACTCGCGAAATATAATTAAATGCCAAAATGTGGAATATCGGAGACATTCGCGAAAAGTTTATTCCATAGATACTCGGTTCATACCTACCCATAGGCGATCTACCTAGCTAAAGTGAATAACCGGAGGGTCGATCCAAATCTAAGCGATCTAAATCTAGCTTCCAGTTATTCACTCCTAGGAAATCTACGAAAAAACCTTACTTTCTACTCTACTCAGGAGACAGCACTCCTAAACAGAAAAATTGTGGTCGAAATAAAATACTCCAAGCTCAAACTCCACCTATAAAATAGAGGGGTAAACTACAATCTGAGCTGAAAATTGAATTGAAAAGAACTACAGCAAAAATTAAACCAGCTTGTAAGCTATCATGCAAAAAAACCTAGCTAGACAAGATATGTCCCATTTTGTTTTTCTTAGTCTCAAGGTAACTTCGATTATGCTCGTTTGTACTCGCAACAAGCCCAACTCGCTCCTTTACGACTATTCCCCCTTCCTCCAAGGCTGATACCTTATCCGGGTTATTAGTCATTAGACGAACCTCCTTGAGGCCCAAATCCGAGAGTATACCAGCAGCTGCCTCATACCTCCTTTCATCCGCACCAAATCCCAACTCTAAGTTTGCCTCCACCGTATCACGCCCTTGATCCTGGAGCGAATAGGCCTTTATTTTATTGCCAAGTCCAATACCTCGACCCTCTTGTTGTAAATAAATAACCACCCCTTCATCAGCTTCAAAAATTTTCGCCAAAGCCTGACTCAACTGTTCCCCACAGTCACAACGAGCACTATCGAAAATATCTCCTGTTAGACATTCCGAATGTATTCTAAGAAGACTACCGTTCTTAGGATCTCCTTTAACCAAGACGAGTTGTTCTCGATCGTTAACATCATCCTGATAAACTAAAACTCGTAGTGAAGAAGACTCTTGATTCTGCAAAAGGTGAGTAGGAAAGTTACTATCTTTCGAAAACAAGCCACTTTCACTAAGAGTCTTTATATTTGTCTCAGCTACTTTGCGAAGCAAGACCTCGCGTGAAATTCTTTGCCGACGAATCTCCTCAACACTAGTGAGCTTCAACCCATGCAACTTGCAGTAATCAACTAAACCCTGACCACGAAGCATCTCACCAGATTCGTCCATAATTTCACAAATCACCCCGGAGGGGTCCATCCCGGCCAACCTAGCTAAGTCTACTGAACCTTCAGTTTGTCCCCTACGTTGAAATACCCCGCCAGGCTTAGCAGCGAGTGGGAAAACCCAGCCCGGAGAAATAAACTCAGAAGGGTCAGCATCATCGGCGACTAGCCGTGCGATAGTCTCAGATCGACCAGAGGCTGTCACACCCGATGCACCAACTGATTTATGATCGACGCTAAGAGTAAAATTGGTTCCAAAGAAACTCTTATTATCCGACACTTGCCGAGGAATTCCCAGAGTTTCTAGGCGCTTCTCCTCTAGGCTCAAACAAATTAGGCCTCTACCCTCTGTCATCATGAAAGCAAGTATTTCAGGCGTCACACTCTCAGCGGCGATAGTCAAGTCACCTTCATCTTCTCGGTCAACATCATCAATTAAAACTACCGGTCTACCAGCTTTAATTTCGGCCAATACTTCCTCAAAAGGATCAAGCTTCATAAATCATGCCTCAACTCTAAATCTCAGACTCTAAATCTTAGCCATTAAACTAAAAATTACAACTTACTGACACTGTCTCTTTAACACCAAACGCTCCAAATAACGCGCTAGACTGTCAACTTCAAAATTAACACTTTCACCAACCCTCAAGGCCCCTAAAGTGGTGTCCTTAGCAGTAAGCGGGATAATATACACTTTAAATGACTTAGAATCTATTTGACCAACTGTTAAACTTACCCCAGCTAAAGTCACCGAGCCTTTTTCAGCAAGCAGGTGTTCATGGTTGTCAGGAATTGAAAATCTCATTTCAATCGTATTTGAGTCAGGTCGCGACAACTCTAACAGCTCACTTATTCCATCAACATGCCCTAGCACCAAATGCCCATCGACTGGGTCACCAAGACAAAGTGCTGGCTCCAGGTTTACACTAGACCCAACCTTTAGAGATCCTAGAGTCGTTCTCTCTACAGTCTCACTAGCGAGCTCAAAAAAACCCAAGTCATTCTGCTGCCTAACCAAGCTAAGACAAACCCCAGATATGGCAATTGACGCACCAAGATCAAAACTTCTATTCGCGAATATCTCCGATCGAATAGATAGACTACCACTTTCTCGCTCAGCGACTACTCCAAGGCCCTTAACTATTCCACTAAACATTTTTCTCTATTGTATATGTCTAAATTATCCACACCTGATCTTCTTGATTGAACTAGCTTCAATCCAAAAGCTTGAATCTCAAACGAATCTTCTTCAAAAACACTCGGGCCATCTCCACCAAATACTTTAGGAGATCTAAAATAAAAAAATCTATCCACATTATTAGTATTTAAAAAACTACGTGCTACTTGAGCTCCCCCCTCAACTAAAAGGCTATAAATTCCAAGTTTTTTTAACTCTAACAATAAATTATCGATTCTCACTCTTTTAAATTCTGACTCGGGAGGAGTTACGATAACACCAACTCCAGCCTTTAAAAATTTATCTTTTCGCTCAGCACTGGCAAGTGAAGTGCAAGCCACAAACGAAGGGGAATTAAAAACCTTCATCCCTGGATCTAACTCTAAGTTAGAATCTAAAACTATTTTTACCGGTTGGGCTCCCTTAGCTAGACGATTAGTTAATAGAGGATCATCAACCCGGGCTGTTTCAGCCCCAATCAATACAGCATCACAATCACGTCGCAACTTGTGAGAAATGATTCGACTTGGTTTGGAACTAATAGATGTTTCATGTCCTCTAGCAGCTGTAATCTTACCATCTTTCGAGGCTGCAATTTTGAGGATAACAAACGGCCTATTGCTACTAAGGGAATGCAACCAAATTGAATTTTGCTTTGCCGCTATCTCGGATTTAATTGAATAGACTTCTAAACCTTTATCTACCAACTCCCTCGCTCCTCCCGCCGCCGATGGATTAGGATCACTCATTCCATAAACTACCGATCCTACACCGGCACCAAGAATAGATTCTGTGCAAGGTGGAGTCTTTCCAATATGGTTACAAGGCTCCAAAGTGACATACAACCGAGCACCCTTAGCCAGGTCTCCAGCCACTCTTAGAGCTTCAACTTCCGCATGAGCACTACCATACATTTTATGGAACCCCTCACCTACAATCCTGTCGCCTTTAACCAGGACAGCTCCAACAGCCGGGTTAGGTAAAGTGTCCCTACCCGCTCGACGGGCAAGCAATAAAGCCTTGTTCATATAATAGTTATCGGAGCGCATTAGATTTCGAAGGGAACTAAGTTCTACGAAAGATATAAAAGATAAAAGTAGATTTTATGGGGCGCGCTTTTTAGCACCTACGAGAGAAATAACCGATTCCGCTGAAACGGCACTATTCTTACCAAGACTTCCAGATACCAAATTCTTAAGAGCCTCCATAAACTCATTTACGTCGGAGAAATCTCGATACACAGAAGCAAACCTTACATAAGCCACTTGATCCAAACTATGAAGTCTTTCGATCAACATCTCTCCCACCACTGTACTATCAATTTCCTTTTCCCCTGACTCCAGTAAACGGGCTTCAATAGAGCGAACGACATCCTCCATCTGATCCACACTAACAGGGCGCTTCTCACAGGCCTTCTTAAGACCGCCCATGATCTTCGCACTATCAAAGGATTCACGCTGACCTGTCTTCTTAACGATCATGGGAAGACTCTCTTCCAAACGCTCAAAGGTCGTGAACCGAAACTCACAGCCCTCACATTCCCGTCTCCTTCGCACAGAGCGGCCCTCTGAGCCTTCTCGAGAATCTACAACTCTTGTTTTCTGGGATTCACACCGCGGACATTTCATCTATTCAAACCCATAAAAAGCTATCAGTTTTAAGTGCAAATTATAGTCTAAGAAGACAATAAAAGCACTTGCACCAACAGGAAACAGGTCTAGACGAAAATCTTTAATATTTTTAACTATTTACAGGTTAATGTGAACCCTCGTAGCGATTCCGGTTTCTGCTAATCGAGGCGGATAAAACCGGAAGAGTGAGGCGCACTCCTGTGCGGCGCAGCGATGACGATTTTATCCATAGCTGGAACCGGAATCGCTACGAGAGGCGGTGTGGGAAGAGAGGACGTCTTTTACACAATCCCACTACCTTCTCACGAACAGCAGCCAACTTTTTATCATCTCCGGCAGCATCCACAGCACCACGTATACACTCCGCCACTTCACTCATATCCTCGGTCGTAAAACCACGAGTAGTTAAGGCTGGTGTACCTACCCTAACTCCGCTGGTAATCTTAGGAGGTTGAGGATCGTTAGGTATAGTGTTTTTATTAACGGTAATACCTGCGACGCCCAGAGCTTCCTCAGCATCCGCACCATTGACTCCGGTCTCCCTCAGATCAATGAGCATAACGTGAGAATCAGTACCACCAGCCACAATACTTAATTTTAACTCTTGCAAAGCAGATGCAAGAGCACGTGCGTTAGCAACAACCTGCGCTGCATAGTCTTTGAAATCTGGTTTGAGAGCTTCCCTAAAGGCAACAGCCTTTGATGCAATTTGATGCATGAGTGGGCCACCCTGCAATCCAGGAAAAACTGCCTTATTTATACTCTTGTAGTGTTCCTTTCTACAAAGGATCAATCCCCCTCTAGGGCCGCGAAGAGTTTTATGAGTTGTAGTGGTTACAACATCAGCAAAAGGAACTGGGCTATCATAAACCCCACCCACAACTAATCCAGCGTAATGTGAGATATCCGCTAAAAGAAACGCGCCTACCTCATCAGCCACTCTACGGAACATCTCCCAATCAATTTGGCGAGAGTAAGCAGTCGCTCCGCAAATGATCATTTTTGGCTTAGACTCCTTGGCAACCCGAAGCACTTCTTCTTCTTCGATTAGCCCTGTTTCAGTGTTAACTCCGTAAGCAGCTACATTGTAGAGCAAACCCGAGAAGTTAACTGGGCTACCATGAGTTAGATGACCACCATGGTCAAGACGAAGCCCCATAACTGTGTCACCCGGCTTAATCAGACCAAGGTAAACCGCCATATTAGCATTAGCGCCAGAATGAGGCTGAACATTTGCTCGTTCCGCTCCAAACATTTCCTTAGCTCTATCACGAGCTAATCTTTCTATCTCATCGTAGTATTGGCAACCACCATAGTATCGGCGTCCTGGATAGCCCTCACAATACTTATCAGTGAGAATCGAGCCCTGCACTTCAAGCACAGCTTCACTCACACAATTTTCAGAAGGAATTAGCTCCAGAGAAAATTCTTTCCTCTCCGTCTCCTTTTTCAGGATCTCGGAAATATCGGGATCCACTTCAGACAATAGGGCGCGTGATACAGTCATCGAACACTACAATTAATAGGTTTACATTTCCCAACTCGCAGTCCTTGAAGGGCAAGGACCACAAATACTGAGCTAATTTTCAGACAATGGAGTTCTACCTAAGCAGAATTTTCAGCGACGTATTTAACCGCATCTCCAACTGTTTTAATTTTCTCGGCGTCCTCATCGGAAATCTCGATTTCGTATTCCTCTTCAAGAGCCATGATCAATTCAACTATATCTAACGAGTCAGCCCCTAAGTCTTCTATAAATGAAGCTTCTTCGTTAACATCTTCTGCAGCCACACTAAGTTGATCTACAATGATTCGCTTAACTTTATCCGCACTTTCCGACATAATTATCTCCAAACTTTATCTTGCCACGAGAAACAATGGCTCAGCTAAAAAACAACTTCAACTCAATACTTGGTTAAAAATTGAACTTAAATGGTTATACAAAACTGGGCGCTTAGCTACAGAGTTTCTTAACTGCAAGCAAATCACCCTTTTTAAATCCTTCAATAAGCACCGAAGTGAGAAAACTTCAAGCTCCAAATTAAAGTTTTTTCTGGATTTACAAACTCTTAACATCCAAGGGATCAATACAAGAGTATTTTACTATGCCTTCAGAGCTTAGTAAGAAAGCCGATTTCCATTTTGTCTCCAGTAAATTAGTGTTTTTCTCGCTTAAATTGTAGAACCTAGAGTAATATCTAGCGCGTTTTACCAAATTTTTGAGGTACTTGGGCTTAAATCACCTAAAAATCGCTAAAATTGAAATTAGGCTCCACTTTGGCTGAAGCTTTGGACAATCTTATCAAAACCTAATGAAGAATATAGTAGATATTTCTATTTTGACCTTGGTGCGCTCGATGGTCTTTCTTCTCGAAGTCCTTCCAGAAGCAATGGGTAAGGCTCTTTGTCGAGCTTGGATTGGACTGTTTTTTTTAATCATTCCTCGTTTTCCTAAAACGGCAAGAAGAAACTTAAGCTTAGTTTTTCCAGAGAAGTCTGAAAAAGAACGAGAGTTAATTTATCGAAAATCACGTCTAGTACTAGCGGATAACTTTTACAGTTTCTCACAAATTCCTTTTCT
>CALKYB010000099.1 GCA_938003565.1 uncultured bacterium | reverse complement strand
AATGCAACGGTAGTTTTTTCCTACGAAGATCCCAGTATCGACAAACAAGTCCGTATAGTCCGAGGCATAGATGAGCAAAATATAGTCAACGGTATTATTAGACTAGAGCGAGGTGAAGGTAAGAAAGTCTACTACCTCGCGGGTCACGGAGAGCCGAAATTATCTGATCAAACAGAGTCCGGATTTATCTTTTTGAAAGAAGCGATAGCGGGGGAAAATGTTGAGTTAAATAAATTGCTAATGACTAGTAATGGAGGTATTCCCGCAGATGCTAATGCTTTGATTTTGGCCTCACCCACTACAGGACTTCTCGCAGAAGAGAGAAAACATATTCTCAACTATATAAACAATGGGGGAAAGGCTCTTTTTCTTTTAGATCCTCGAGGTCCAGCTGATGTTTATTCGCTTTTGCGGAACTTTGGAATTGTTGCCGGGGAAGATACTATTATCGAACCAGGACTAAAAACTCGAGAAGGACCGAGCTTGGGTGTTAGACCTCGAGTTGATACTTACGCTGATCATCCGGTGAACCAAGGCTTTAATGAGTCCACTGTATTTGACGTTGCTACCTCAGTGAGAATTAAGAAGAACTCCAAGCTCAAAGATAAGTTAACAGAGTTGTTGTATACCTCTAAAGAGTCTTGGGGAGAGACAAATCAGGACTTATTGTATGGAGAGCAGTCTGCGGCTGAACTGACTGATCGAGACTTGCCTGGTCCTCGTCCGCTTGCTGTTGCTTATGAAGATAAGTCGACTAGGCTTTTGGTTTTTGGAGATAGTGATTTCGTAAACAATGCGAACATTCGTTTGTTATTTAATCGAGATTTGTTTCTCAATGGTCTCAACTGGGTTCTAGGTCAAGAGGATCGGGTAACTATTAGATCTAGAACACTTCGCAATTCACTTTCTGGAATCACGGCGAATCAGTTTAATATGATGTTTGTCTTGACCGTAATCTTTATTCCAGAGGCTATTGTTTTATTCGGTTTCTATTTTTGGTGGTCTAGAAACCAATGAGTCGCAATAAGTTTGTTTTCCTAGGCTTGCTGGCTATACTCCTTGGCTATTTCTTATACGCAACTGAGACCAGAGAAAGTCCAGGGCAGTCCAAATCTTCTGACGCGATTCTATTCTCAGCGGATAAAATTAGTAATCTATCTAGTTTAAGGTTGACTCATAGTGATAGAGAGATAGCTCTTTCTCGAACCGGATCAGGTGAGTTGTGGTTTTTAGAGTCGCCGGTTCGTGAGCTCGCTGAGCAAGATGTCGTCGAGGCGTTGCTTGATAGCCTATCTTCCCTGAAGGTATTAAACACAATTAAGCGCTCTGAGGTTGAGGGGGCTGCTAAGGATTTTGGATTTGTGGATACAAAGTTTTCATTCTCCTTGGAAGGCACTTTTCCTGGTAGTTCTTTTGCGCAAGAAACTTGGCTTTACGGTGGTGTGGTCAATATTAGTGGCCGGCGATATTTGATGAAGGTTGATAAAGAAGGTCAAGAGATAAAAATAATAGATGGGGACTTGGCCCTCTCCTTAATGAAAGATGTTTTTGATTTTCGTAACAAGAGGCCGGTAGGATTTGAGGTTGAATCTATTGACTCAATTGTCGTGAAGCGAGGAATTAGTGTTGCTACCATTGATAAGAAACTAGATGGTCGATGGTTGTATCGGAGTGAGGAAGAGGAAGTGCTTCTTGATGGAGAAGTTATAGCTTCAAAACTCAAGCGTTGGAGGGGTATTACCGTTGATGAAATTCTCGACGTAGGTGTTACAGAACTGTCTGGCTTAGGTTTGGCCCCGGAGTTGTTAAGTATTTCTTTACAGAGTGGGGAAAAGAAATCAGATAAAGATCCTTTGAGAATCTATTTTGGAGAGCAGATTGTAGAGGTTAGTGAATCTGTTTTAGATTCTGATTTTGTTTCGGCGGAGAAGCATTATTATTTTCGCACCAATAGGGCAGACACTGTATATAGAACAGAACTCCCAAGTTATCGAGAGTTTCTAAAACCCTTGCATCTTCTAAGAGACTTAACTCCTTTTAACGACATCTCAGGCCGAATTTTAGAGTTATCCGTCAGTGGTACGGACGTGTCAGGCCCTGCTAGTTTTAATTTTTCTCGAAGCGCTTGGAGAAACAATGATACCAATGGAGATCGAGGTGTAGATCCGAGAAAGATCAAAAAACTCCTAGAGGTTCTAAAAAGCCTGCGAGTTTTAACTTATTTAGGAAAAAGCGGAGAGGGTATACCGGGTCAGAGCTTCAAAGAGCCTACATTGGAAATTGTGCTAGGAGTTACGAGGCAAGCTAGTCAATCTGCTTTGGAGGAGCCTAGTTCTAAGGAAATTGAAAAGGTCAGTCTTATCTTCGGTGGATCTGTAACGGTTGCGCCAGGTTCTGGCTCAAATACACCTAAGGATTCTGAGTCTTCAACTGAAGATTCTCCCGATTATGCGCTAGTCGACGCTGGAAATGGAAAGTTAGTCCCAGCTGTAATAGCGGCAGGAGAGAAATCCAAGTTGTTAAACCTTCTTAGGTCCAATTGACCCAAAGAGGCTCTTGTTGGGGTGAAGGAAACTAAGCGTTCACAAAATCTACTAAACCGACTAGATTTTGGCTGTGAGTAGGATCTGATTAGGTTAGGAGTTCTTTTGCCAAACAATTTTTTTAGACCCGTGAACGCTTACCTTTTGCAAAACCAAAAGTTCAAGGTTAAAGTGGTAGCTATAGTAGTTGTCTACAGGAGGAAGTTTGGATTGTGGACCTTGTAATTCATTCTTCGCTTCGTATGAATTCACGGTGGTAGAGAGAGTGTAAAAACGATATTTTACGGTAGTGGTATTATTACTTTCAATTGTCAAAAACTAGACGTTTTTGGCAGCTTATGTGAATTCATATTAGTTTCTGGTCTAATTTTACAAGTAAAATTAGACGGGTGTTCGTTTTTTGTCACAGAGAGGCTATCGTGAATACCGTGTATTCATTCTTCGCTTTTAAGTTGGGGTTTCTAAACTCGTGATCCGGAAGTTCATAAAATTTTGCTTTATATTTTGTCTGGTAGTTGGCTTTTTTAGCTTACTAGTTGGTGGAGGTGTTGGTTATTACTATTACACCAGATTGACTCGTGACTTGCCCCAGATTGAGAGAATCGGTGACTATAAGCCTAAGGGGGTTACAACAATTCTATCTGATGACGGCGTTCTGATGGCAGAAGTCTATGAAGAGCGCAGGTATCCAGTTAGCTTTGAGGAAATACCTGCTCTAGTTAAGCATGCTTTTCTTGCTGCAGAGGATGCTAGTTTTTATGAACATCCAGGCATAGATGTTAGGGGCATTATTAGGGCTGTTTATGCTAACTGGAGAGGTGGAGGGAAAAAGCAAGGAGCCTCGACTATAACCCAGCAAGTAGTAAAGTCATTGTTATTGACTAGGGAGAAAACTTTTACCCGTAAAGCCAAAGAGGCTATTTTGTCTTTTCGACTTGAGAAGTCTCTTACCAAAGATGAAATACTTTCCATATATTTAAACGAGATATTTTTAGGTCAAACAGCTCATGGAGTTAAGGCTGCGGCGCGAGTTCATTTTCAGAAAGAGCTTGAAGATCTTACCATTGCTGAGGCTGCCTATATCGCGGCTTTGCCCAAACAGCCCAGTCGATACACTAAACCAAGCAATCGAGAACTAGCTTTAGGTAGACAGCAATATGTTCTACGTCAGATGCTGCAAAATGACTTCATTACTGAAGATGAGTATCAAGAAGCCAAAGATCAAGAGCTAGAAATATTTCCGCCTGAATCTAAAACCTATCACAGCATGCCTTACTTTGCCTCTCATGCTGTAAGCGTCCTAGAGGATAGGTTACGGCAGATTGATCCGAATTTATCTCCGGCCAGTCCTGGTGGATATGTTGTTGAGACAACGGCGGATTCAAATGTTTATCGTCTTGCTGAGAAAGCTGTGAGACGAGGTCTTGTTGAGGTTGATCGACGAAGAGGTTGGCGAGGTCCGAGAAAGACTTTGGCAGATGACTCTGAAATTGACGAACTTAATTCAAAACAAATACTTGCGATTGGAGAAGAGCTAAAAGAGGGTAAGCTTTACAAGTGTGTTGTTAGTGAGGTTAGCTTTAAGAATAAATCTGCTAACTGTCGGGTTGGATACTTTAATGGTGAAGTTAGCTTTGCCAAAGAGGCCTGGGCCACTAAGCTGCTTAAGCGAAATAAGAGAACAGGTAAGGAAAGCACTGTGAAGGTGCGCCCACTGAAACTTTTGAAAAGAGGCTCAGTAATTGAAGTTTCACTAGATCCTAAAAAGATAAAAGAGGGAGTTTATACTGATACTTCAAAAAGTGCTCCTTTTTTACTAAGCCAGACTCCGCAGGTTCAAGCTGCTTTTAGTGTGGCAAATGCTCTGTCTGGTGAGGTTAAAGCAATCATCGGTGGCTTTGATTTCGAAAAGAGCCAGTTTAATAGAGCTACTCAAGGTGAGTTGCAACCTGGTTCTTCCTTTAAGCCATTCATATACCTAGCTGCTGTAGAACGCTTAGGTTATACCCCAGCGACGATTGTTCCGGACTCTCCCATTTCAATGAAAGATGGAACTGGAGAAATCTGGTCACCTCAGAACTATGACAGAAAGTTTATTGGGCCAATTACTCTTCGGACTGCCTTACAACGGTCTAGAAATGTAGTTTCGGTCCATCTTTTGAAACGAGTTGGAGTTAGCACGGGGATTAAATATGCTAGAGATTTAGGTATCACTACGCCCATAAGTCGTAATATGTCGATTGCGCTTGGTACTCCGGAAGTTAAACTAATTGAAATGGTTCGTGCTTATAGTACTTTTCCGGCAGGAGGCTATTTGCCTGATTCACTGATTATTAAGAGTATTAAAGATAGAGATGGTAGAATTCTTTATCAGCAACATCCTGGCCAAAAGAAAGTCATTAGCGAAGAGAGTGCTTTTCTTATGGCTAATATGATGAAAGGCGTGGTTGAGAGAGGGACAGCCCAAATTTTGAAAAAACTAGAGCGTCCAGTAGCTGGGAAAACTGGCACTACTAACGATCAAATGGATGCTTGGTTTATTGGCTACACCCCTGAATGGGCCGCTGGTGCCTGGGTAGGTTTTGATACTAAGCGAACTATTGGAAAGTGGGAGACTGGGGGAAAAGCAGCCGCACCAATCTTTTTGTACTTTATGGAAGAGTTTCTTAAAGACGAGCCTAAGCTAGACTTCGAAATTCCAGATGGTGTAATACCTCTCAAGATTAATGCCTATACCGGCAGAACCGTTTCTGACAAGAACCCGGATGGATTTTTAGAGTATTTCAAAATTGGTACCGAACCTACTCATTCGGCTCAGGACATTGAACTGCCAAGAGACTATCTTGCTTCAGATGAATTCTAGGCTTCAGGGTATGGCTAACGCTTTTTTACGAACGCCTTTAATACCAGCACTACTACTATTGATAATTCCCTGCTCTCTAGTTTGGGCAGAGGAGGGAAAACTCCCGTTTAAGGTTCCAAGAGATCTCTCTAGTTTGGCTCCCACAGCTTTGCTTGAGACAACAAAGGGGCCGATTGAGATCCAATTTTTTCGTCGGGAAGCTCCGGTTTCTGTTGCTAATTTTCAATATCTCGTGAAAAAGGGATTTTACGAGAGACTAACATTTCATAGACATGTTGAGGGCTACATAATTCAAGGTGGAGATCCTCAAGGAAATGGAAAGGGGGGGTCGGGATATCGTTTATATCCTGAGTTTTCTGAAATAAAACATAGTCTAGGAACAATTGGGATGGCGAGAAAACCTGATCCGGTGAATCCTCAAAGACTCTCAAATGGAAGTCAGTTTTATATTACACTTGATGAAGCGAAGCATTTGAATGGTTTGTATTCAGTATTTGCGCGGGTGATAAATGGATTTGATAATCTTAAAAGACTCCGCGAAGGGGATCAAATTATTAAGATTCTTCTTCCAGTGAGATAGTTTTGTTTTTAGTAAGCTGTAGTTGGTAACTCGAAGTTTCGTTTCTATGCCTATACGAGATTATATTTATGAAAGAAGTGAGGGCGTCGCATTAATCCGTGGAGGTGATGTCTATACGTCTTTTTGCTCGAGTGATTTTTTAGGTTTTTCTAAGGATAGGCGTGTTTTTCAAGCAATGCGCGATGGGCTCAATATTGAAAACGAAATTTTCTCGGGTACGCTTGAGAGTGGTGGAGCTCGACCGATTCATTCAAAACTTGCTCAGCGAATTTCAGCCTTTCGGGCCAGTGAGGCGGCGCTAGTATTTCCTTCTCAGCTAGACTTAATTAATAGTTTACTCCTAAATTTGGAAAAACAAAGATTTTCAATTTTTATTTCCAAGTCAATTTCTTCTCGTTTGCAAGAGACTTTGGCTATGTTGAGTTTTGAGACAGAAATTTTTGAAAGTAGTGAGCCAGGAGATTTGGAGGAGCGACTAAGAAAATGTCCAGTGGATGATGGCACTGGTCGAAGAAATATTTGCGTCTTGGTGGAGACTATTTCACCCCTAAGTGGAAAGGTCTCACCTCTACGATTTATTCATAAAGCATGTGAAGCAGCTCAGGTAGAGATGGTGGTTGACGACAGCTTTGGTATTGGTGTTTTAGGTTTGCTTGGTAGTGGGGGGATTGAGAAGGCGGGATTGTCTGATAGGGGGTTAGTTTCTTTTTTTGATTTTTCTCATGCCTTAAGTTCCCAAGGAGCCGCTGTGACTGGTTCTAGGAAAAGACTTGATATGTTTTTTACTCCTTTAGAGAAAATTAATTTATTGCCTCTACCTAGTGTTTACTCTGCTCAATCCACTATTGGTCTAACTGAGTTAGAGGTAAGAGCTCGAAGTAAGCTGCGAGCCAAAGCTCTTAGGGTTCGAGATGGTCTTATTTCGATGGGTCTAAAAATAGAAGGAGATCCTGTTTCGCCGATAATATTTATTCCAATTGAAGAGCCTCTCATTCTTAAGAAATTCGCTGACGGACTATATGAGAGAAAAATTATCACTGACATAGATAACAATGGTATTAGACTTTGGCTTCGTTCTATTCACACAGCCCCCGTGATTGCTAACTTGCTGCAGGCGGTGGATGACGTGGGCAGAAAGATAGGGTTGATGGGGTGCCTCTGAGGTGTGCGCCACTACATCTTGGCGTTTACCTTTTGAGACCGGCTTGTGTTATTAAAGAAGAAGTAGAGGCCTTGGCTTGAGATTTTTCAAGTTTCGTTATGGCCATTATTTGTGTCACATTCCCTAGTTGTTATATGGAAAATACAGCCAGAAATATTAAAAAGGATAGTCAGATTAGTGCTACTAAGAAACTTCAGAGCATAGACTTCAATCATATTTGGCACCCTTTTACTCAGGCAGATCAATGGTTTGATGCCGATCCGTTGATAGTCGAAAAAGCTGAAGCGATGTACTTAATTGATTGTGAGGGTAATCGATATCTCGATGGAATATCCTCCCTTTGGTGCAATGTTCATGGTCATAGCCATCCCGAGTTTCTTGCTGCAGGGCATAGGCAGCTAGATGAGCTAATGCATTCGACTCTTTTGGGACTAACTCATAGACCTATCATTGAGTGTACGGAGAGGTTGGTTGAGCTGTTGCCTGGTGGGCTCTCAAGAGTTTTTTATTCTGATAGTGGAACTTCAGCTGTTGAAGCCGGGTTGAGAATCTCACTTGAGTGGTGGCAGAAACAGTCTAGTTCTTTGGCTAAAATAAAAACTCAGTTGGCCTCGCTGCAAGGAGCGTATCACGGGGATACATTAGGTGCGGTTGGGATTGGTTATTTGGATTTTTTTCACGGAGCGCTTTCTTCAAATGTTGTGCAATCTAATCGAGTAAGGCCTCCTCATATTTTTCGGTTTGAGCAGGGGCTCAGTGAAGAACAGGCCCTTGCTAGAAGCATAGCTGAGCTAGAAGACTTCTTTGTTTCTAGGCACGAAACCCTTGCTGGTTTTTTTGTAGAGCCAATTGTTCAGGGAGCTGCTGGGATTTGGATTCATCCGCCGGAGTATTTGGCAGCAATTGCCAGGTTTTGTCGGAAGTATAGTGTACATTTGATCGTAGATGAAGTAGCCACTGGTTTTGGTAAATCAGGGAAGCTTTTTGCTTGTGAATTGGCAGATCTTGAACCTGATATCCTTATTATGGGTAAAGGGTTAAGTGGTGGTTATTTGCCTATCTCTGCTGCAGCCTGCACAGAAGAACTCTTTGAGGGGTTTCGAGGTAAGCCATCTGAGGGGAAAACTTTTTTCTACGGACAGACCTTTGCCGGCAATCCCTTGGCGGCTCGCTTTGCTGAAGTTAACTTGCGAATATTTCAAGAGTCCAGTTTGTTGGGTGATGTCGCTAGTAAAATCGATTACTTTGGAAAGTTGATTGAAGACAAAATAGAAAATCTTTCTCATGTCGATGAGGTCAGACGGGCTGGTTTAATGACCGGAATAGAGTTGACTGCGGCGCCAGGTCAGCGACAGCCTTTTGAAATTGATAGAGAAATAGGCGTTAAGATTACTCGAGCTGCTAGAAAAAAGGGAGTAGTGATTAGACCATTAGGGAATGTGATTATCCTAATGCCCGCTTTAGCAATGAGTAATGAAGAGCTAGAGACTCTTGTTAGTGTTACAGCTGCAGCAATTGATGAGGTTTGTTCTTGAGTTCTGATAGCTTGGATAGCTTGTCTAGCGCTGGTTCTATACTTGTTACTGGAACTGACACTGGGATCGGAAAAACTTACTTTAGTACATGGCTTGTGCGGGAGCTCAAAAAGCGAGATCTAAATGTTTTTGCCTGTAAGCCAATCGAAACTGGTTGTGAGTTGGATGATGATGGGAAGTATATAGCTGCTGATGCATGTTTGCTTCGAGATTCGCTTGAATTGAATGGCTGCCCTCAAGAGTTGGGAATAATTGAAAAGCTCTATAGGTCTCCGGTTGCGCCATTGGTGGCAGCTGAGCATGAGAATGATCCAATAGAGTGGTCAGAGTTGTTGAGCTTTATAGCTCATGCAAAGGCCAAGGGAGACTGTCTGATTGTGGAGGGGGCAGGAGGGGTTTTAGTACCAATTACGGATGAAAAGAACTTTATAGATTTGGCTCTAGAGGGAAATCTCTCAACAATTGTTGTAGTGGGTACTCGCTTGGGAGCCATTAATCAGGCTGCTTTGACCTTTGAAGTTCTGAAGAGTAAGGGTGTAGATCTTTTGGGTTATGTTTATAATGAAGTGTATCATCCGGAGGGCCAGGTTGAAGAACCGGGAGTCGTGACGGCTGCTATGACTAATCGGGACCTTTTGTCTCGAGTAGCTGAAGGCTATGGAATTCGGGAATTGTTTGAGTTTCCTCATACCCCAGCCGTCTAGGTATGAATTTAAAAATGAATTCTAAATATGAATTTGCCAGAACATATAGCCTTACTTTCCCCTAGTAAAAATGCCGAGGTTGCTCTTCTTGAGTTGGCTCGGCAGATCGCTAATAGGGATGAGCTTGAGATCCAGGAGGTCTTGTCAGATAGTTATATCTTAGAGGTTTGTTCGAGAGAGAAGCTGGGGCGCAAAGATAAATTAAAGTTAGTTAGAGCCAAGCTAGAGCAAATTCGATTTCCTCTCCTTAAAGATTTAGAAAGCAGGCTTGAGAGATGTAAGAAAGCGATTCAAAAAGAGCTTGGTCTCACTTTGGAATTACCGGCACAGCTTGAGGGTGATACAATCTCGCTTCGGTTGAAGTTTAGATCGGAAGTAGACGTTTTGAATGCCTCTAAAAAGCTTGGGAGTTTAGCCAAGATGGATCAGACTAAAGAAATATTCTCCATTTTATCAGGTGAGATCTAGTGAGTATAGAACCCTCAGCTAGTATTATTTCATCTTCCCGGCCTGAGAGGATTCTTTTGGCCAGGGAAGTTGCCGAATCAGTGCTCGCTAAGCGGGTAATCTCTCGGTTGCCAGGGGTGCCGGTTGAGTTGGTAGATGATCATCAAGATCCATTGCGCGCTAAGGTTGGGAACTCCGGATTGGAGACTAGATCTAGGGATTTTTCTGCTGGAAAAAAGGATTTGCTGTTGTGTAGGTATAAAGGTGATTGGTTGCGCGCCTGTCCTGGAACCAATAGTCATGTCTGCTGTAATCTTTGGACGGTTAACCCAGGAGAAGGTTGTCCTCTAGATTGCACTTATTGTTACTTACAGTCTTATCTGAAGCGGAACCCAACGCTGAAACTTTATACCAATACAGATGAAATGTTGGGGGCGATTGAGCAAAAAGTTAAAGCAGAGCCTTCACGTTTTTTTCGAGTTGGGACTGGTGAAGTAATAGATAGTTTGGTTTGGGATGATTTGACAGATTCTACATTGGAGTTGGTGCCTTTTTTTGCTAGGCAAAGCAATGCCCTGCTAGAGCTAAAAACTAAAACTGCTAATATTGGCAACCTTGTTGATCTTGGTAGTCGCTATTCTAACAATACCGTCGTGTCTTGGTCTGTAAATGCTAAGCCAGTGAATTTTGAAGACGAGTCGGCTACAGCTTCTTTTGATGAACGCCTTTTAGCAATGGCAGAGGTTCAAGAGGCTGGCTATCGAATTGGGTTACATTTTGACCCTTTGATATACTTCTCTGGTTGGGAAGATGGATATCAAGATGCTGTAAGGGAAATTTTTGAGGTGGTGGACCCAGATAATGTTGCCTGGGTTAGTGTTTCAACTTTGAGATATAAGCCCGAGATGCAGGAAGTGATGGAAACTAGATTTCCTGAGAGCAAGATACCTTATGGGGAGCAGTTTCTCGCTAAGGACGGTAAGATGCGTTATGTCCAACCATTGAGGTTAAAAATGATTAAATTTGTCTGGCATCAGCTCAAGCAAGTGAGTAATACTTTACCTTCTTATATGTGTATGGAGTCCCCTGCAGCGTGGAGAGCGGTGAGTGGAGGTGCTCCTGTAGCCGGGGAAGAGTTAAGAGAAGTATTTACGAGAAAAGGTCGTCTTAATATCATCCAACCTCAAGGGTCTGAGCTTTAGAAAGGCAGTTCCTTTTTAAATTATTATAGAAGATTTTAAGAGTTGGTGACTTTCAAAGAAAAATAAAAATAAGCCTTAGTGCTTTCAAGGAGATAATAGAGTTTTGTTAAAAAAAGCGGCCACAAAAGTTTTTGGTTCCACTAACGATAGAATCCTCAAACGCTTTCTGCCACTGGTGAAGAGCATTAACGCTCTTGAGAAAAACTACCAAAGCATGTCCGACGAAGAGCTTAGCTCTCAGACAGTCTTGTTTCGAGAAAGGTTTGCCAACGGTGAAAGTTTAGACGACCTTCTCCCTGAAGCTTTTGCTGTGGTGAGAGAAGCAAGTATTCGAACTTTGGGCATGAGGCATTTCGATGTGCAACTTATTGGTG